>NZER01000015.1 GCA_002690445.1 Candidatus Pacearchaeota archaeon | reverse complement strand
TTTTATCTTCGATTTCATTTTCGATTTCATTTTCGTTTTCATTGTCGCTCATTGGTTTACTCTCGCGTATCCTTGTTTCTTTTCAATCACGATTTGCATATCTACGCAATCTTTAAGAGAATCAAGGTGCGAGATAAGCAAAACATTCTTAAAATATACCTTAATTAGTTCCAAGATTCG
Source organism: Candidatus Pacearchaeota archaeon (assembly GCA_002690445.1). Next base: position 6,771 of record NZER01000015.1, on the reverse strand, counting down.
AATAAACCCCTCCATATTTTCCTCATCCAGAGCCGTGCCCGGTTCGTCAAGAATAAAAATATCACCCTTTGGTAACGAAGATACACTGAGTAAAGCTAAACGAATGGCCATTGCGGCCACAGTTTTTTCGGCACCTGATCCCATTTCAATCGGGCGCTCATCATGTAGCGGGTGTTTAATAAAGATATCTAGCTTGTTGCCATTGCTGGAGAAGAAGATTTCAAAGTCTACAATGTTCGCCAACATCTTCGAGGCTTCTTGATTGATTACTGGTATTTTCTTTTTAATGATGTCGTAAGCGATACCATTAGAATGCATACATCGTATAAATAAATCATATGCTGCGTATTCTCTGCGAAGCTGGATGTATTCAGCTTTTGCTGCTTTGATAGACTCGACGCGTTCTTCGAGAGAACCAACCTGACGGTAGTGCTCGAAAGTTTCTTCCTTTGTGCTATCGAGAAGTTTTTGTTTAATTTCAAGAGAAGTTTGTTTTTGATCTCGTTCTAATATCAATTGTTCGAGATTTTCAATAACATTAATATTGTCGTTATATTCCTTAATTTTGTTGTTCAGGTTTTTAAGTTCTAGCGACAACTTATCAATCGCATTTTCATTTCGCTCAATCAAAAGTTTTGTAGACTCAATGTTTTTATCTATTTCTTTTCTGCCTGTTATTAATAAATTATAATCTCTGATCAAATTATCTACGTCTTCTGGATGCATATCCTCAATACTCTGACTCACTTCATCACAGGTGGCTTGTTTAATATTTTCTTCTGTGTGTAGTAGAGGCAAACGTGCAGACGCAGCATTAGCATCTCTAATAAACTTACAGACAGGAAACTGATCGCCGCAGGGAATGCCTTCAAGCAATTTTGTTTTTTCGAGGGATCCCTTTATTTCCCTGCCAATTTCTGCCAATTCTTTTTGATAAGTTAAAAGATTTTCATTATTTTCTTGGATTTGAGTTTGCTTCTGTAACAAATCATCGATATCGTAATTCTCAATCAAACCAACAACTTCCACAAGATTTTGTATTCTGTCTGCTAACAACTCTTTCTGTTCTATGTTTTCCGAATTGAGGGATGTAACTTGTATGGTTTTTTGTTTGTGTTCTCGCTTTGTTTTAGCAAGATCTATAACCTCTGTCGGCATGCTGTCGATTGAAGTTTGCAAATCTGCAGTCTCACCAATTAACGTATCCACCTCTGCTTCTAAGGTTGCGCAATAATTTTGATTTTGTTGTAGCTCTTCTCTATGGGCTGTCAGTTCATCGACAGCTTCTTCATATTCTTCATCGTAGTTTCGACTTTCAAGCTTCTTTAAGGCTCCGCGAGCATCAATGGAATCTTCTTTCGCTAGCTTAAACTTTCTATCAAACTGCTCTAGATCCAAGAACTTAGCGATGATTTCCTTGCGTCTTGTCGAACCTTCATCAAGGAACGCCAGGGAACCGTGCTGTGAGGCCAGAGAAGAGACGAGAAAGTCTTCCATAGACCCGAAGTGCTTTCTGATGTTAGCGTCAGTGTCGGTGCGTGTAAGGCCGTTTAAGGAGGTGGTTTCTCCTGTGGCAATATCATATACTTCAAAGTTCAAATCTGTCTTGGCTTCAAGGGTTTCTTCGCCATGAAGACGTTTAATATACTTTGTAGATTTTCTATTGATCTTATAAATCTTATCGTTTGCTTCAATCTCTAATTCACCGGATCCGTAATCTCTGTTTTGATTGATAATGTTGAGATTTTTTCGTTCGTTTTTAGAGGTTGTGTTAAAGAGAGTATATAAAACACCGTCGATAATAGAACTCTTCCCAGAAAAGTTCTTTCCAAAGATTCCAACAATCCCGCCAAGGCTATCAAAATTAACACTGTTTCCTTCTCCATAGTTAAACAAGTTGTCCCATTTAAAATTTAGCAATTTCCAATTAATATTTCTGGAAATTTCCTCCTCTTTCTGCACAATTTCGTTGTATTTGCGGTTCAGATCGTAAACTGTTTCAAGGGTTTGACTGTCTATCTGGAAATCACTAAGGTACTCGTCAATCAATTCTTCTTGAACTTTGATGTCGCGAAGGTTTTCTCGGAGTAGCGAGTTTGTAATCTCTTCAACATTTCCCCTTTGCCCAGCCGCACGATTCAAAAACGATATAGATTCTGGTTTAAATCTGTGTTTGGCAATCTCCATTGCTCGTTTCATTACATCCAATGGGAGATTATTTGTACTCACCAAGCGTAAGCGTGCGTTCTGTGGCACTTCTAGGGATCGCGGCATTCGCCCTTTGAGTGTGAGCGGGATAGTAAAGAATGGCTTGGGATTTTTCAAAACAACCGGTTCAATATCCCAGTCATCCTTTGATTTAATATCCCAAATCAAAATGCCTTTATCGTTGGTCTCGCCATGATTCTGTTGGATCGTAGAGCCTGCATACCATACGCGGCCTTCTTCATCTAAAAACTGGCGGCGGTGAATGTCACCAAGCATGGAGAAATCAAAGTCATTAAAAATACTGAGTTCGTCTTCGCCGTTTGTCATCGTCCAGTTCATATCAGTCTTACAACGACTAATGGAGCCGTGGTAGAGTGCGATGTTAATCTTGTCTGTATTTGTTGGCTTGATCCATTCGTCGCGATCAAAGACCGATAATACATTGAGACAAAAGTCGTCGTTAATGTGTGTTTCACCAGAGTTCTTTAGCAGATGTAGNTNGGGCANATTNAGCGCATCTACAATCGGTGTCANCGCATCNTGACGACTGCTATTCTTTAGATTGCCATCNTGATTACCGAGAATGATATATGTTGGGGCTATCTCCGCTAAACTACGGAAAAACTCCGAACACATCTCAACAAACTCTGGTGAGAGTTGTGTTTTAGTGTGGGCTATATCCCCACAATGTACGATATAATCAACTTCTTGTTCTCGCAATGTTTCATATAACTGCTCGAACATGATTCGATATTCGTAGTGATACTTCAAATTTTTGATATGAGTATCACTTATATGTGCAAACTTCACATAGTCTCCGACTTAAAATACAAAAAGTGCCCAGTGTTTATAGAATAACACAAGGCACCTTACTTGTCAAGTATTTTATTTCGACAGCTTGGCTTTCAGCCCTCGAAGGCCACCCATCACCCAAGACCAGGCGCCTACGACCTTGGCTTTACACCAGCCATAAACACCGCCGACCCAGCCGACAACGACGCCCCACACATCCTCAACGATTTCTACAACTTGATCCCAGGCGAGATCCAGAATGTCTACAACAAGCTTTAGAGGAGCGCTTAAGACACGCAACAGTGGGTGCCTATCACGACGTAGCAATAGCCACGATAACAATACTCCAACTAATAGACCCTCTAATCTAGGGGCATCTACGTGGAGATGAAGTAGACCATCGCCTACAAGGGTGGCGACTAGGACAACCAAGTCCCACACCAATACAAGGAGTCCTAATACAAAGCTCCATAGTGTCTGTAATAATTCTAACATAAGTTTAAATTCCTTTTTATATTAATCTTTCTTTTCTTCGAGTTCTTCTTGAGATTCAGGCAGGCCGTGCTTAAACTCATCTGAATAAGTGCATTTCTGTTGATCTGCATGCCAGGTGCCGCCTTTCATTTGACAAGACATTTCGGTATCTGCTTCTTGGATTACCTTTTCAATCTCTTCTTTAATAATATCTTTAAGTTGTTGTTTTGTGATTTTCATTTTAATATCCCCGGAAAAAGCGTGCAAGACCGCCCAAAATTGTGCGATCAGATGGAAGTGATCCATTAACTTTCAAGTCGTTTTCTTCTGCCACTTGTCGTAAGTGTGCAAATAATTTATTGATAGTTTGGCGATATTGTACAACGAGACTTCCAGGACCACCTTTCATGGACCATCCCTCAGAAGGTGGATTTCGGTAATTCTTATCTCCATACCATGCTTTAAGAGTATGCCCATGTTTGGGGCTGATTGTCTTATATGATTGACTCACTTCACCGCTCATCATCCGTGACGGGCCCTCAATCCATTGGTCAAGAAACTTATTCCACATCTCTCTTTGTTTACCCTCATATGGGTCTCCCGCACTCAAATAGACCCTATAGGGATCGGGACTCTGCTCTTCAACAGCTTTCATCCATGCCGCCAACAATCCTTTGGGATCCTCTGGTGTCCCTACCATAAACTCGATGAACTCTTCCCATCTAGGCTCTACCTTATTGCCCCAATTCCAGCCGGCACCCGGCGCGACTTCATTCAAAAGGTGATCGATGGATTGCTGTTCTTCATTCAGAACCCTTTCAATCTCTTCTTTAATAATATCTTTAAGTTGGGATTTTGTGATTTTCATTGTAATTCGCCGGGATAGTAAGGTTCTCCGACCTCTGGTGTTTCTTCTTCGGGGTGTCTACCAAACTGTCGATATAAATCATCTACTACCGAACCCACGATTTCGCGCGCGTCGGCATCGCCCTCAGACTCGTCATAAGCTGTTGTGATCAACTCCATCGCTTGATTTAACTTTTGGTGAGTTTGATGAATAGGGTCGTCCTCTTCTCTTAGAAGCTCTTCTTTAATAATCTGTTTAAGTTGTTCTTTTGTGATTTTCATTAATAGACTCCTACACTGCTGAAAGTAAATTCAACAATAAATAGTTATCTCTATCAATAAAAGCCGCATTCTTCTTTCGTTCTAAGAACACTTCTCTTGGCATTGCGCCTACGTCTTCATAGTCCGACACATCAATCTTGTACAGTTCCACATCATAACGAAGAAGCGTTTCAATAATCTTGCGTTCTTTTGCTGCAGCATCGGGGTCGAGCGCCAGATAAACTGGCGTGTCATTAAACACGATCTTACGTATTAATCGCGCATCAGATCGAAGCGTTGAACCCAAAATAGGTACAGCATTCCCCGCGACGATCGCATCAAAAACGCCCTCTACAATAACTAAATCATCATTCCAATCAACAAACAACTCGTTAAACACAACATTTTTTGATGCTTCGGGATTTTTATATTTATAAGAGTCCCCATTATAGGATCTCGCAATAAAATAGTTTGCGTCCCCATCGTCATCAAACGAAGGAATAATTATTCTATTTCTATAGTTGCCCTCGAAACAATATCCAATCTTCCAGCGTATAATATCTTCATACGAAATACCGCGATTTTTTAGATACCTCATTGCATAAACGGCGGTTTTTGGTGCGGTGGCAGAGGTTAAGCTGATGAACTCTTGCGGCAAATCCAGCTTCGGAATGTGCTCTATATTTTCTAGTTCTGAAAAAAGATCTTCAAAGTTTCTTAAATCAAAACGCCCGACAATTTGATCCCAACGCTGGACGTGTAGGAACGATCCAAAACGCCGCAACAAGCGCCGAATATTGCGACCACGATAATCGCATATCCAACACTTGAAAACGTTCTTGTCGAGGTTAACCGATAGCTTTCGCTTGTGGTGATCACACGCTGGACACTGAAACAAAAGCTCACTGCCTTTGTCGAAATAGCGTCCTAATGCGTCGTATAAAACCCTTTTAGCTGCTGTTTGGTTCATCCGCCCTCAGGCACATTATAACATTACTACAAACGAATGTCAACCGGCTCATCTTCCTCGTCTAAAGATGATGGCACAAGTGGGATTTCTATTGTTGGGGCGGTCCCATTTTGATTTACAAGTTCCCTGTGAGAACCAGCAAACTTTTCTAATTGTTCTGGGGTAACGGGATGTACTAAAGATGCTTTATATTCCTTTAATCCATATTCTCCGTTGGGGTTCATAGAGCGATAATAATTTTGCACACTCTCGTATTTTCCATCGTCATGCCATTCGATTGTAAAATAAGCCCAGCCGTTTTCAGCGATGCGCTTGTTTGTGACCGTTCCGACCCGTAACAGGCCAGAATAACCACTCCATACAAGGGTTCCTATCTCAATTGCACTCATTGTGCCTCCTATGTTTTATATAATATATCATCATATTGACCTACTGTCAATCTGTTTCTTCGACTTTTGCCGCATCTAATGGTTTGAAATAAGCTACAATAGGCGGACCACCAACACCTTGTGTATAAAATATTCCATCATAATCCTCTGAAATACCTTCTAACATTTCGGTATACTCTCTGCCGTTTCTCAAACCATAAGTAGGGTGTCCATAGCCGTTGGGATTTTCTTCCGTCTTCTTGGCTGTGTATCCATTTGGATCGTTTTTCAAATCATATATTCTCTCGGTATCCACATCAACAGAATATAAATCACCCCTAACTCCTGTGCTTTTCTCGCGGCGTGCTGGGTCAAGATAATAGAAACTTCTAGGATGTTGGCTTCTAATCCATTCATTCCGAGAGTATGTCTTTCGTCTATTTGGACCTCGCGAAACAGTGAAGAAATGTGGGTCTATGTTAAACATCGGATTTCCCCTGGCGCTAGTAGAATAGTGAAAGAGCCTTACCTTCCCTGGTTTAAACATAGAAGCAAAATCTACGAGTTCGCTGCCAAGGATAGGAGCGTCATCGGATTGATCTTCCGCAAGGCACTTCTTTGAAAGCCTTTCTGTAATCTTAGCTACAACCCATTTGGCGTTTATTGATAGGTCCTTATAAGTTTCCATATTCTTTACTTCACCAAGCGTAAAGGGGCGGTTGCGGACCCTACTCATAAACTCTGCTTCTTGTCCGGGTCTATAATCTCCAAGAGGCATCTCCACTCCATAGCCTGGGAAATCTGATCTATTTGTTCCGACCAGATAAGCGCCTTCTCCGCCCTTGGGGATGA
>NZER01000014.1 GCA_002690445.1 Candidatus Pacearchaeota archaeon | reverse complement strand
GACCGCTATGGGGCGGTGATGCAGTGGCAGCAGCAGTATTACAATCAAGTTCAGCAGAACAGCGCCGTTCAGGAAATTCACACCCGAAATGCTGATTGGGTGTACCAGAAGGATTCCCGCACTGGCGAATACCAGCAAGACGTTAATGGCAGTTTGGTGTTATCACAGGAAGGCCAAGCTGTTACAAATTATATTGACTACTTTAAGCAGACGGGGGTAACGGACCCCCAGCAGCTTTGGCAGCTTGCTACAAGGATGTACGCCGGTGACATCGCAACCAAGAAGATGTACGGGCAGCAGCAACAAGCCAGTTCCCAGCAACAGGCACTGCAACGAAACATGGAGCACCTTCAGAGGGGAGCCGAGCACGTACCCTCCGCAGGTGGAAGTATACCCCGACCCAGTTCCCCGTCGTCCCAGAACTCGCGGCTCAGTGCGGGCGAAAAGTTGCGCCTTCAGGCGCTGGAAGATGGTTTGTTTTAACTAACTTTTGAGAGAGGGGTACAGAAATGGCCTACAAAGGTTTTAATCCTGTAGCATTTGCCCGTACCAGTGCAACCACTCTTGCAAAGCATATTCGAGAAGTTGAAGAGGTAATGCTCCGAAACTTCCAGATGGGTGCCTTGCTGGAAGCTGCTGGTCGAGTGAACTACAACAATAGTGGTGAGGGCTTCGATTGGCCCGTGCAGTATCGACTGCACAGGATCGAAGGGAACACCGGGGAAACCGCACGTAACTTCGCACGAAGGAACCTGTGGAAAACGGCGAGTCTGGAGTATCGTGGCTACCAAGTCGCGGACACCATGTACTACCGTGAATTCCGTTCCAACCGTGGCCCCGAGGGAATCGTCAAGGTGTTCGACAACTTTGTCGAACGGCTGGAAACGAGTCTCACCGAGGGACTCGGCGGCGAGTATTACGTCGATGGCACAGCCACTGGCAACGAGCAATCGTGGCATGGTCTGGAGTCGCTGTTCGGTACTGACGGAACAGTCGGTGCCGCTGATGGGGCACAAAACCTTATCAGTGCCACTCTTGACCCTGCTGATATCGTTGCTTGGCCTTCTGCCACTTATGCTGGGCTTTCCACTGTGTTGTCCAACTATGGCGGCGAAAACGAGTCTGGCGAGTATTGGCCTCATGGAATTGCAGATCCTGAAATGGATTTCTGGACTCCCCTGATTGTCAATTACACGACCACTCATGCCGACCTTCCCAGCACTACGAACACGTGGGCGGGGCAGGGCGACGAGGCCATGCGATTTGCGATTATTCAGTCGCAGCGCAACACCTCAAAGAATGGTCAGATGACCAACATCATGTTGGGGCGGGACCTTTACATGGGTCTTTTGAATCTGATTGATGACAAGGAACGAATTGCAATTACCAGTGAGCACAACCTCCGTGCTCTTGGTTTCAAGAACGTCGTGAACTTTGACGGGATTGAAGTCAGTTGGGAAGCCGCTGTTCCTAGTAGTGTTGGTTACGGTCTTAATTACGACAACATCGAATTGAAGTCGATGGACGAGTCACTGCTCCGCAGTGAAGGTCCCGAGTACGACATCCATTCGCAGTCGTTCAATGCCGTTGTGAGTACCCTGTCCAACTTGAAGTTCTCCTCACCGAGGAACTTCTTCAAGTTGATGGCTGGTGCTGACATCACATAGTTCCCTTTTCTTGGAAGGAAAAGAAAATGAAGTACGTTGATCCTCCTTTTGATTTGGGCGAAACGCTCAAGGGGACTAATGATGCAGGCGCACTGATCAATACCCATTGGCAGGGCGCTATCTTTGAGTTCCCTGATGTTGATAAGACGCCCGCGCTTCGCGGTGGCAAAGCCCGCCGCAGCGGGAATATGCTCCGGGCTATCTGTGTTCGCAACACCTCCGGTGGTGCGTTGACTGTTTCCAGTCTGTGCTGCCAGTTTAATGTCGCCGTGGGCGATTACACTGTTACCTCGCAGGCTACTGCCAATACTGAGTACCGAAAGATTTTTGGTACTTGCAAGGCAGTGACGGGCGCAGTGAACCTCTGGGGCGGCATTGGCGATCCTGAACTTGGCAGCACTACCGTGGCTGATGATGACCTTTTCTGGGTTATTATCGGTGGCGTGTGTCTTGCCAAGCTGGCGGAAAACGAGCAAGTCGTCCCCGGCGACATTCTGATTTCTTCTGCCAGTGGTTATCTGGAAGAACTGAATTCAGGAAGTGCCGGCGTGGCTGCGGTGGAAGCCGTGAACGTAATTGCTCGCGCATTACAGGAATCGGACTTAGTGAACTTTGACGGATCACAAGCCTCAGCGGGTGAAGACGCCTTAGTTCTGGTGTGCGTCAACATGTAACCAGAGTACCCGGCTGCGCAGCCACGCAAATCGGGGTCTTGGGTTGCGCCGCCGGGATGCTCTACGGGGCACCCGGCGGCGTTTTTAATGGAATTGCCTTAACCACATGGAGGAAAAAGTGGCACGAAAGATGTACGAGGATGAGGCTACCCTGTCACTGGAATCAGATTTTCGTCGTGATATCGAGAACTGGACAGGTGTTGACCTGAAGAAGCTCCCCATTTCTTACCGGGTAGACTTTGCCATTTTGGATGGCATCCGGGTGCGTGGGTTCTGTGAGCTGAAATGCCGGACTGTCGAGTCAAAGACCTACGACAGCCTGATTCTTTCCCTTGGTAAATGGGATGCCCTGATCAACCTCCAGAGATCAACCCCGGATGTTCGCAGCAGGGTATGTGTGCGTTATCTCGACGGGGATTACTGGTATCCAGTCACCGAGGACAGTATAGGGGAGGTTTCTGTTCGCTGGGGTGGACGCAATGACCGTGGCGACTGGCAGGACATGGAGCCGGTCGTTCATATTCCCACACGACTCTTTTTTGAGTTTGGTAGGCATGGCCGATAAACAATGTGAAGGGTGCGGGGTTTCCTTCCCGACCACTGAGGAATACTGGCACCGGGACAGGCAGCAGCCTGACGGCTACCGGAAGACCTGCAAGATGTGCCGGGCAGAGGAGAAGAAGGAGAAGGAGAACGAACTGATTGACGCCCGCATTGTAGCCATTGAGAAGGAGGGCTTTAATCTTCTTGCCAACCTGACCAAGGGTGGCAGCGACATCCCCCACATGGCTGAGACATTCCAGAGGCTGATCGAGGTGTTCGGAGGCCCCGGAGGTTTTGCCCAGCACTTCATGGCCAGTTTCCTGTCAACGTCCTTAGGGTCGGCCACTCGCCAGAAAATGCTGGATACAGTTCTCCGCTTGAATATCAAGGTGAGTGAATCCGGTGCGGCACAGAAAAGCCTAGAGGAAATCACAGACGAGGATCTGGACAGAGAGATTGAAGAGACAGCCAAGAGGCTCATTCTTCTTGCACCCAAGAGATTAGTTGATGGCAAAGAAAAAGAAAAAGCCCCCGCAGGAAGCGACTCAGATTCCTGAGATCGTCTACCAGAAGGGCGTAACGGTACAGCAGCAGAAGGAGATGCGGCAGCTCTATGCGGAGCGTGCCCGTCGCCGCTTGGAGTCGTTGCGCATCTACGAGCCACTTCCCTTTCAGGAGCGGTTCCATAGCTGTGGGGCCAAGGAAGTCTTGATTCAGGCAGGGAACCAAGTTGGAAAGTCGCTGGCCGCCTTTGTGGAGGACGCGAGGGCTGTGACCGGCCAAGACCCCCACAACAAGTATCCCAAGGAGAATGGGGTTCTGGTTTGTCTGGGGATGGATGAGGGGCATATTGGCCGGGTGATCCACAAGTATCTCTTTCGTGCCGGGGCATTTAGGATTATTCGCGATCTGAAAACCGGCCACTGGCGTTCTTGGAAGCCGTGGATCGAGTCTGACTGGGCGAGGAAAGAGGAGACGAAGCCCTCTCCCCCACTTGTTCCCCCAAGGTACATCAAGAGATTTGCTTGGAAGAAACGCGCCCAGCATGTCTTTGAGATGTGTGAGCTGCACAATGGCTGGGTGATTTACGCCATGGGTAGCAAGGGTGAGCCGAGTCAGGGTTTTCAGGCCGACCTTGTTCACATCGACGAGGATCTGGAGCGTCCTGAGTGGTACGACGAGATGGTCGCCCGGCTGTCCATGAGGGACGGCAAGATCCGATGGAGTGCCCTTCCTCACAGCAAGAACGATGCCCTGATCAACCTCACAGAGCGGGCTGAGGATGAGGCCAAGGAGGAGAACCCCAGCACTCAGGTCATCCGGGCCACGATCTTTGACAATCCCTTCATGCCGGAACAGGTGAAGCAGGAGAATATCAAGCGATGGCGGAAGAAGGGCGATGACGAGTACCGCAAGCGTGCCCTTGGGGAGATGGTTACTGACAGCATCCTGATGTATCCCACATTCTCAAAGGACGTACACGGGGCAATCCGCCACGCTGCTCCACGCACGCGGGTGCAGGAGATAGTCACGGAATTCAAGGGAGTTCCACCACGAGACTGGTGCCGCTACATGGTGGTAGATCCGGGCCATGCCGTGTGTGCCGTCACCTTTTTCGCAGTTCCCCCGGAACACATCGGGGATCAGGTGGTGGTTTACGACGAGCTATATCTTCAGCAGTGCACGGCCACCAAGTTTGCCGATGCAGTGGATCTAAAGACCCGCGACTTTACTTTTCAGGCATTCATCATTGATGCCCACGGTGGTCGCCTCAGAGAGATCGGGAGTGGCCTCCTGCCCCGGATTCAATACTCAAAAGAACTAGAGAAACGAGGGGTTTTTAGTGTAGAAACAGGGAGTGGATTTCTCCCCGGAAAGGACGATGTAGCTGGCAGGGAGATTAAACTGCGGGAGTGGCTGTCCATCCGGGCTGGCGGCAAGACTCGACTGCTGGTGATTACAGAAAAGTGTCCGAACCTATGCCGGGAATTCTCTCGATTCAAGAAGAAGATCGTCAATGGATACGTTCAGGACGAGGGTAACAGACGGTCAAACAGCCATGCCATTGAAACACTGGAGTATGCGGTCGCTCATGGGATGAAATATGTGCGACCCCAAACCAAGGTGGTTAAGAAAAGCCGGGTGGCACAAATACTCGAACAGCGTAAACTAAGGGATCGGCAGAGCCGCATGAACCACGTGGTAAGAGGCGGAGGGCCAGCCTCGTCTTACATTAACCTTGGCCCAACAGGAGAGTAGTTATGGAGAGCGTTACGGAATTACTTCAAATGGATTTTGATATGCCGGAAGTCGATGAAGGGACACCGGTGGCGTATTACCCCAATGGAAAGCGGGACACGTCTTTTCCCCGGCTTGGATTTGTTATCCGCATTTCCCGGTCTGGGAGGAACCTGATGCTGCGGACATCAGACGGACACATTTTTGATGCGGTAAGGCATCTTGATGATCCCAAGCTGAGGATCAATGTGGAACATCGTGAAAATGGTGCTTGGGATTATACTGATCACTACAAAAAAGAGCGGGACATCCGAGAGGACTTAGGGAACCGCTTGTCACGCCTTGAGGACTTGGTTGACAGCCAGAAGGGGACAGGTTCCTACCGGTCATTGCGACAGAAGGCAATCGACCTTGGCATCGAGTTCAAGGGAAATCCAAAGCGCAGTTGGCTGGAAGAAAAAGTTGCCAGCTCAGAGGAGAAGTAAATGGCACTCGAAATGGCCGATTCTTCTCATCCAATGAACGCAATATGTTCTCAGTGGATGCAGAAGATCAAAGACGCCAAGAAGCAGAAGGAAGAACGCTTCGGTAAGTATGCTACCGAGGCGATGAAGTTCTTCGATGGTGCGCATGACTGGATGTGGAAGGGCCAGTACGCCAAGGCTCCGGGGGGCTTTCTGGACAAGGAGGCTCAGGGAGCCATGCCCAATTTCCGCATGACAGTCAATCGTGTGTTTGAGGCCGTGGCCCTTTTTGGCCCGGTTCTCTACCACCGCAACCCACGGCTCATGGTGTCTCCCCGGATTCCCCCTACCATCACGCCTCAGGCGATTGGGTTAGATCCAGCTAACCCTCAGCACGGCCAGTATTGGCAGGCATACCAGATGGAGCAGAGGGACGAATCCGAAACCAAGCGAAGCCACGCCAGCCTCAAGGAGCATTACCTCAACTGGCTCCAGCACGAGACTGACAAGAAATCTCAGGTGCGGCTTGCGATCAATGAGGCGATCATCAAGGGGATGAGTCTACTGTGGACAGAGATGTATCAGCCCAAGGGGTCACGCTTCCGTTACCCCAAGAGCTACTACGTGTCCGTGGACGATCTTGTTCTCGATCCTGATGCCGAATACTGGGAGGACATCCAATGGGTGGCCCGGAAGGTAGTGCATCCTGTCTGGCAGGTGGAGCGGATCTTTGGTCTGGAGGGCAAGGTCAAGGGGACGCTGGAGTCTCTTGGGAGCCAAGGTGCTACTTATGCCAGAGGCCGCAGCAAGACCAGCGGCGAGAAGCGGAAGGGCAAGACATTTGACCTTCTGGAATACTGGCAGGTTTATTCCAAGGCAGGGTTTGGTGACCGCCTGACCGACCGGGATGGCCGGGACAACAAGAACACCTATGACTGGGAACAGCTGGGGGATTTCTGTTATCTGGCCATATCCGAGGACATCCCCTTCCCTCTGAACCTTCCCTCAGAGAGCTTGGAAAAGGAAGACTTTGAGACAGTATTCAGCCGAGTCCAATGGCCCATCCCNTACTGGACAGACGGNGGNTGGCCATTCAGCANGCTCCATTTCNANGACAAGCCGAAAGAGNTNTGGCCGATATCACTGATAAAGCCCGCTATTGGCGAGTTACGCTTCGTTAATTGGTGTATGTCCTTCCTCGCGGACAAANTTGCAGCCGCCAGTACGACGTATGTNGCGATAGCCAAGGCGGCTGGTGCAGAGATCCAAGACCAGATCAAGAGTGGCCTTGGTCCTTACACTCACATTGAGATCAGTGAGATATTTGGCCGCAGCGTGAAGGATGTGGTGTCCTTCCTTGATGCCCCCAACTTCAACGTGGAAATCTGGAACATGGTCCGGCAGGTGCTGGACATGATAGACAAGCGTACCGGCCTCACAGAGCTTGTATTCGGCCTCTCAGGGCCTACACAGATGCGGAGTGCCACAGAGGCCGAAGTACGCAGTAACAACGTCAGCGTGCGTCCTGATGAGATGTCGAGCCGTGTAGAGGACTGGCTGAGTCAATGTGCCATGAAGGAGATCGAGGCAGCCGAGTGGATATTGTCCGGCGAGGAGATAAAGCCTGTTCTTGGGAAGATGGGTGCCCACATTTGGGACATGCAGATCAGGACTCAGGACTTTGAGAACACGATCCGGGACTTTGATTACCGGGTGGAAGCGGGCACGGCCCGGAAGCCCAACAAGGTGAACAAGGTTCGCCAGCTTAACGAGTTCGCCCAGATCGCCATGCCGACGCTTCAGCAGTTTGCCATGCAGGGTATGATGGAGCCATACAACGCCCTGATCGAGGACTGGTCGAAGGCCAATGATCTTGACCCGTCCCGGTACAAGGTACAGCCTCCGCCACCTCCCCCGCAGCCACAAGGCCCCTCCCCCGAGCAGATCGAGGCCCAGATGAAGCAGCAGGAAATGCAGATGGACATGCAGCTCAAGCAGATGGACATGCAGGAGAAGCAGATGGATATGCAGATGAAGCAATCTGAATCTCAGATGCGTCAGTCAGACCTGCAATCAGACTCCGCAGCCCACCAGCAGGAGGTCCAGCAGGACAAGGAGAAGCACGACCAAGAGATCAAGCAGGCCGACGAGAAGCATCAGCTTGAGATGAAGTTCATGCGCGAGAAAAGCACAGAGGATAAGAAATAATGCCAGATCCACGCACTAAGGAAATGCGGAAGTTGGAGGGTGGTGGGCATATTCAAACTCCCACTGCACCAATGATGGGTGGACTGCTGGGTGGCGGTATGCCACTGTTTGGTGTCGGTGATTTTGAGGGCATGATACGAGGGCAGCGGGAGGTTAATAGGCAACGTATCCGCGACCAGCGGAGCGAGGCCCGTGCTCTCGGCCATGAGCAAAACCGGCCCCAAGAACAAGCGGAGGAGCGTAAAACGTTTCCGAGATTTCAGGACAAGACCGGGCCTTGGTCACAGCAAGCCCTTGATTTCTGGCCGAACCTGAGAGAGCATCGCATTTATAGTGCACCCGGCCCCGGCACGACGCCATTCCCTCAGCGTCCAGAGTGGCAAGGCCCCGGGCCAGCACCCGGCCCTTGGCCAGCGTTTAAGCCCGGTGTGCCGGGGGTAGTTCCACCTCGTCCGTTGCGTCCCGGTGAGTTGCCGTTCGGCCCCGACGGCAGACCGTTAGTTCCGGGATAAGAACAGGAGAAAGAATAATGCCATATGGAGATCAAGTATCGCGTCCGCAGCAGGATCCAAGCAGCGGCAGACTTCTGCCACCGGCGAATCTTCCAGAACGCACCAGCGAGCAAGAAAACCTTAGAAAAAACCGGGAGTGGATGGATCATTATATGAAGGAACAAAATCCCGGCGTTACAACCGGGCCTAATCCGCTTCCTCCGCAACCTTCGCCACCTAGTTCAGAAGAGTTGATTCGACAGAATAAGAATTTTCAGAATCTTCCACGGATGCCGCTGCCGCCCCCAAGAATTTTGCAGGATGAGGAGGGGCGCAGATTTCCTGAGTTTGAGACGCCAACTCAGAGGGAGATGCATGAAGATTGGGAGCAAAATATGGCCGATCGAATGGCACCCGAGGATTGGACGCCTACCCAATATGGGGAAGTGACAAACCCGTTTCCGGGTAATCAGAACCTTCCGGGTAACTGGTGGAGCAATCCTCCCACGCCGGGTTCGCTGCCGCAAATGCCGTTACCCCCTCCAAATCCTCTTGAAAGGAATCTTTATCGGGGGCTGATGCCACCAGAAACTCGCATTTGGCAGGATAAGCCTTGGACATAGGAGAAAGAACAATTCCAGATCCACACCTAGACAGACACCGTGCCGAATGCGAGCGGCTGGGCTGTGTTGAGTTCTTTGATCACCTGATCGAGGAGGGCAACAACTCTGGCTTCGCTGCAATGCTGGCTCAACGCCGTCCACCGGGCGCACTAGGTACGGACAGGGCCTTTTTAGAGGGATCTCACCACTGGGCTGACAAGATGTGGTCAAACAACGCCAAGGATGTCCACGCCATAGCAAAGAAAGCCGGTATTTCTACTCAGGGAAAGGTCTACAAGGGCGGTCTAGGCAAGCCAAACGACCACATGGCATGGGTATCGGGCCGAGACGACGTAATTGCAGCCTGCAAGGCCAAGGGCCTCTCAAGCACAGGATCAGTGAATTATCAGTCCCCAGCACAGAAGCCCCAGAGAATAGCCTTGGCTGATGACATACGTGACGGGTATGTTAGAGGGATATTAGCGACGGAACCCAAGACTCGTGAGAAGGTTAAGAAGGATCCCAAGGCTATCAAGGAAGTCCAAGAGCGAGTCGTTGCCAAACACGGCAAGAAGGGAAGCGAATAATGCCACAGTTTCCAATGGGGCCACGACAACCGACTCCAGTACCACCTGCTGCTCCATTTTTCAGCTTTCCAGCCGGGACTGGATCAGCCACTTTTCTGCCTCCGCCTCCGAACGACTTACCTACGGGTCCCTACGGGCCTCCGCGCAATATCCCCCAGCATGAGATAACGACTAGTCAGATTGTACAGGAGCGACAACAAGCAGGCGGGTTACCCAACCCGGCCCAAGTATCAAGGTATCCCTCCCCTTCGCCATTCTCGCCACCCCTGCCGCCCCTGCCGCCTGCTACTCCTCCACGGATGCCTCCACAGCCCCCTCCCTTTAATTACCAAGAACCACTTCCGCCAGTGGCACCAATAAACCTTCCGGTCGAAGGGCTGCCGCACGTGCTGGGTTCTGATCAATCAGCGCATACCCCTCGGCGTCCGTCTCCCGTCACGCAGCCTTTCGATCCGGCTTATCTGGATAGGTTATTGAACGAACGCCCTTGGGAGCCACCGCCACCGGGTGGGTATGTTGAAGGACCGCAATACTAGAGGAACATCGTACTAAGAAGGGAAGCGAATAATGTCACAGTTTCCAATAGGACAAACACCACGGCGATTACCACCTCCTCCCCCGGGGGAATTTGAGAGCCACGGGTTCTCTCCGCCGCCAAGCAGATTTGACAGACCGTCACCATTGCCACCACCTCCATATGACCGGGGCGTCCGACAAGGCACCGCCGCGAGTTCTCCTCCTCACCCGGGCATACCCGCTGCGGTAAACCAGACTCTCCAAAACATAGGTCGGCACCTCGTCGGTGGCCAACCACCATCCAGTAATTTTGACTACGTTTCCCCATTCACGCCTGAGCAAGAGGAGCAGCGTCTTCTCGCTGACGTGCAGGGCAATATGCAATATGCGTTGCCACCGGGCGGTCAGCCGCACGGCCTCCCCCGGGTCAGTTCCCCATATCCACACACGCAATCATCGACGATCATGAATACACTCCAGCAACCCCAGCACCGCCTAACGACGCAGGAGAGCCAGCTGCAAAACGAATATAGAAGGCAAAATGAACGAATGCTACAGGGGCTTCCTCCCGGCGGTCCACCCCCCCTTGGCCCACCACCAACTCGCTACACTCCGCGCAGGTGATAGGCAGTGCCCGGTTGCCCACGATAATTGAATGAGGAAATAGAAAATGGCTGATCCTTATCATTCTCGTGGTCGCCCCTATGTCAGTAATACGGGCCAATTAAGATTCAAAACACCAGCGTTTGGATTGTTGGAAAAGCTGAGTGAAGGGTTTTTGGGGCCGGGGGTTGAGGTTAAGAGGCAGATAGAGGGAGAAAATCTGGATCGCTTGTTGAACCCGGTTAAACCCGACATAAATCCGTCTTCACCAAGGGTCATAGCTGAATACAACAAACAAAAGATTGTTGAGGAACACCTACGCAGGATGTTTGCAGCGGACAGACGCCTTGAGGAAAAGAAGGAGCCACATCCTAGTAAGCGAACAGCCCCGCGCCAGAGAAAGGATGAGCTGCCGATCAGGGGAGTGCTGGCCGAGCCAACAGAAAAACCACAACCATTAGAGGTATCCATACCCAGAGCGAGAGAAACAAAGCCAAAGCAGGACGTGTTGGAAATTCCAAAAGAAATGCAGCCAGTCCAAGAGGACATTACTATTCGGGCTTCCAAGTTTGCAGTGAGTGATAAGAAATAATGCCAGATCCACGCATTCCATTAAGGCTACCCGACCCTCATCCATTAGAGGGGATATGGCCAGATGAAAACCGGAGGCCAGAGGATATTATCAGAAGTTCAATCCCGTCGATGGAAAAATGGCTTCCGCCAGAGCCAGAGGATGCTTGGAATCCGTTTCAGAGAAACATTTTTCACACGCAGCCAAACCCCAACCAACCTGCGGATCTGCGTGCTGCTGGCGGCCTGCCGGGCGGTATACAATCTTCTGAACCCGCCCCGTGGCGAGGTCCGGAATCTTATATGCATGATGAGGAAGCCAAGCAGTATCGGGCGTGGCAAGAAAGTCAGCTTTACCGGGACAGGAGAAAATTTTTCCACCCAACTCTGCCACCGTCAGCGCCAGCGCCTGCCGCTCGGGGCTTCGGGCCACCGCCACCGCCACCGCCGCGACAGGGATAGGAGTACATAATGCCACGATTAGTGATTGATGTCGGACCCGGCGACACAGCGAGGGCGACAGCTCACCAGATGAAAGACGGCTTCACGGAGCATGGCCTGAAAGCACATATTGAGGGAGGGGAAAATGAAACTCGGATTGTCGTCGAATTTCCTTATGATAGGGAGGGACGCGAGAGTGCCATAGCCCTTAAAATGAAGCTATCCGAGGCTGGCCTTGATGCTCGTCTAGAGACGACGGGTCAATACGGCGAAGAAACCGGCGGGGAAACCGGCGGGGAATACACTGTTTAGGGAGAATACGATGCCAGCTTTTTCAGATATGATGGGCGATGCGCAGGGCGGGTCCCGGCCAGTGCCTCCGGATACACTAATGGGGCGATTAAAGGAAAACAAGGGAATGCGTCAGGAGCGCCGGGGCCTCCGTAAAGCCAGACCCGAGAGCGCGTCCCAGAGCGATGCTGTGGGGGAGAGAAGTTCCCCGCAAATGGAGATGATGAACAATAGGCTCGATGAGCTGGTCGGCAAGATAGACATGCTGACCGAAATTGTATCTAAGCCTGCCCCGGGTCCGGGTCTTCCCCCGGGACTTCCCATGGTCGGTGGCCCTCCCGGCCCCGGTGGCCCTCCCGGTGGCCCTCCCGGCCCTCCCGGTGGCCCTCCCGGTGGCCCTCCCGGCCCCCCCGGAATGCCCCCCGGTGGCCCTCCCGGCCCCGGCGGCCCCGGCGGACCTCCTCCCAGCATGATGGCTGGTGGCCCTCCCGGCGGCCCACCTCCGGGTATGGGAATGAGGCCCGGGATGCCTCAGCGACCGTTTGGGCCGGGTCAACCGGGTCCACCAAGAGGCCCCAGACCAGCATAAGGGGTAACTCATGGCCGTTGATGATGGCGTCTTAACCTTCCACGATATGTTGGACTACATCACCGCCTTAACGGACGGTGGTGCGAGGACAAAGGATCTGCGCCTCCACAAGGAGGCCATCCTTGGTGCCTACCGTGACATTACCATGTGCCATGAGTGGGACTACTACATGAAAGAGGGCCGGGTTGACCTCGTTGCCAACCAGACTTCCAGCACCATAGCCTATGATCACACGGGTGGTGCGAACGAGCGTCAGATCACGCTTGCTTCTGGGACGTGGCCGGGGTGGGCCAAGTATGGGCGGATTCGATTTAATGACGTGGTTTATCCCGTTGAAAGCAAGGTATCTGGCTCTGATGTCCTCCTCACTTTGGGTGAGGATCTTAACCCCGGGGCTGACGTGGCGGCCTCGACTACCTACGACCTATATCGCTCCGTTTATTCTCTCCCCACTGATTTGTGGCGTTTATATGATGTGGCCGTAGAGAAGTCCTACTGGATTACCTACTATCTGACGCCCACAGAGTGGCTCCAGAGGGAGAGATTCACTGCGACCACGGGCCAGACGTGGGCGTGGACGATAATGAAGGACCCGGACAACGACAACAGGTTTGCACTGTGGGTTGATCCTGCTCCTAGCACGGCAGAGCCTCTGGGCTTTATTTATCGCCGCCGTCCACGCACGCTCAGGTGGGCCGGAACAGAGACAGAGGCGAGAACCTATACGTTCGGGTCGAGGTCTATAGGTAATGACACATTGGTGACAAGCACGGCCCTGCCAGCCAGTATGGTTGGTTCTGTCGTTCGTCTGGCGAACAGCACATCCACCCATCCCACCGGCCTTGCTGGTTCATCTCCCTATGCGGAGCAGTTCAAGATAGCGTCCCTGAGTGGCACTACCGTAAGCCTTGACAGCGCTCTTACACAGGCATACGCAGGCGGAACCAACAAACTTGTCGTATCTGACCCCATCGACATGAACGACACAATGCTTGAGGCATTCAAGGCACAAGTTGAGTATCGCCTGAGCCGCTTTGCCAATGACTTGCAGGACATGACAGCCTCCAAGGGCGTGGCGGAAATGGAATTGCGGCGATCCCTTGAGGCTGAGTCGCGAGTAGCTTCATTCGGAGGTGCCCGAGGCTCTCGGTATGATTATCTATTCAGTCACCTTCAGAATGTCATTACTTCGGATTCTGGCTAATGCCACGGATTAGCAACTTTCTTGGTCAAGTCAGCGATGCTGACACCGACGATCTGCCAGCTGGTGCCGCACAGCAACAGAAGAATGTGAGCACAACCACGGCGGGCGAGCTACGGGTACGTGGTGGCATACGGCCCCAGACGCTCACCACCACGACGATATCCGCTTCTGCCTACCACACCTTCCAGAAGCTGTGTTACTGCAAGACCCGCTCAGGCGAGCTGATTGCGGTGAACGGAATTGACCGTGGATTCCGCTGGGACGGCGTGACTACCACAGTTGAGGCTCTTGGGATCACTGCCCCAGCCGCAGCCCCGACGATTACCCGTGCTGAACTTGGTGCCAGCGACAAGGGTGACGGGATTGATGACATTGACGACAACAGTGGGCTGTACCGGATCACAAGTGATGCCTCCCACGGCCTTTCTAATGGCGACAAGGTGCGGATTGGCAATGTTGTTGGGACAGGGGCGATGGCTAATGACCTGAATAATCAGGAATTCACAATAGAGAGCGCATCGGGGTCTGTTTTTAGTTTGACAGGCACCACATTTGACGGGACGTATGACAGCGGGCAGGCTGGCACGTGGTCAAAATCAGCAGATGTCTCTGATGCCTCGGCGGACGGGTATGGTGCAACTGCCGGTGACTACGTGTTTGGGTATCGCTACATTGACGACACGGCAACTGCTGTTCCTTCCAATATGTCTGCCCTAACGACTGTCACGGCACTGACCAGTGATCAATTCACATGGGGAGGTCTTTCCTCAACCACGGAAGCACGCGCCCAGAACAAGGTGGAGCTGTGGAGAAGCACGTCAGGGGTGAGTAATGTGCTTTATAAGGTGGCGACTCTGGCCTATGGATCCATTGGCGGCGGGTTTGTTGACCAATTGGATGATGCCACGCTGAACGAGAGTGCGGCTACTGATGCGATCCTGATTCTTACCAACCCGCCCACAGACAACAGCCTCGTGGCTCGCCGCTTTGAGCCGCCACCGGACGACCGGCCCATTGTCGTCCAGTTTCAGGACAGGTACTTCTATCTGGGGACAGTCAAGTACAACCGATCCACGGTCACCACGAATGGCAGCACAACGGTGCAGGGGGCAAGCGGTGAGACGGACTGGGTGTCCACAATGGCGGGCCGGTACATCGACATAGACGGCGAACCGGCTCCCATTGAAATCGCGTCGGTTACTGATGGAGATACCCTCGAACTGGTCACGGCTGCCCAAACCAGTGCCAGCGGCAAGAGTTATGTCATCTATCCGGAGGCCAGTAACAGTCGTCAGGTGGATTTCAGTGAGCCAGACGAGCCTGAGAGCGTTCCAGCTGTGAATGTATTCACTGTGCAGGAGCAGGCCGGTGATGACGATGATATTGTGGGGGCCATGACGCTCGGATCGAGCCTCTTTCTCTTGGGAAACCGCCATAAATACTCTTTCGGCTTCACTCGCAAGCCCCTCAAGGATGGAACTGTCCGGTATGTAGAGGATCGGGGTGTTTTCAACCATGATTGCTGGGACGTGTATGAGAACAAGGCTTACATGATGGACGATACCGGCCCCTATGTGTTCACGGGAGGTGGATCGCAGCCAATTGGGTCGGCAATCAAGGATTTGTGGCGAAAGGATGGCATAGGGAATACGATTGACTTTGCCAAGACGGCTTCTTTTCATGTAAAAGTGGACAGGGCCAAGGCGAGGGCCTACTTCTTCGTTTGCTTTACCGGTGATTCCGGCACTCAGCCCACCCGGGCACTGGTTTACAACATCCGTCGCCAGTCATGGGACGTTTATCACTACCCCCAGAAGATTGGTGCAGCGGCCACAGTGCAGTCAAGCGGTGAAACCCGGTTTCTCTTGGGGTCAGAGTCGGGTGCTGTCCACATGGCAGACGCTGGCAACGCGGACATCCTGTCGGCAGAGGTATCTGGCACCGCCACAGCAGGATCAACTACGACATTGACCGATTCCGGGGCTAGTTTTGCTACCGCTGTCGTAGGTGCCCCAATCTACATCTACGAGGGGACAGGAAAGGGGCAAATTCGTACTATTACTACCCGTAATAGTGGCACACAGGTGACCGTGGCGTCTTGGACGGCCCCGGACACCACCAGCAAGTATGTGATAGGTGCAATTGAGTGGAATTGGAAAAGCACCAGCTTTGGCTTCCCTCAGGATGGGGTAAGGCACGAGCGCCGGGTGGGATTGAAGTTCACCCCCACCACGGGTGACCAGAGAATCGACTTGAGGCTGTATTTCAACGGCAGTTCCACTGTTCACAGCTTTGAGACGGGGCAAGTTCTGGGAGATGCGGTAGAAATTCAGGAAGACAACAAATCAGACGTGGTTTTCTTTATGAAGACTGCCCGCAGCGTAATGGAAAACTCCTCTGGGGCCGAGGCATTCCGATTTGACGGAACATATAGCCGGTTAGCCCATGGTGACCACAAGGTAGCCATAGAGCTTCGCGGGTATGCGGGCGATGAGGTGCCAAAAATACAGCAGTTAGACATTGAGGGGGTTGAGGGGAAAAAATAGTGTTTTCAAGGGCAGCGGGACAATTCGACAGGCTCATTGACGCTGGCATGACGCCGGATCAGGTCCATATCTTCCGTTCGATTTTCTCGAACCCGGATATGGAGTTGGAGCATGACGGAATAGTTACCTTCAATGGGCCTGTCGTTTCTCCGACCGTACAGGCGGGTCGTTGGGCGGTAGCACAGCATAATTGGAACTACAACCCAGACAAAAGCTACCCTTTCACCTATCCAAGCAACGGTGGCGGTATGGCCTTGGTGACTTGCAAGGAAGCTGACGATTACAAGGGCAACGGGACCACGGGAAAGAGCGATATCACGATATATCTTCCAGTGACCCCGGGGGATGACCCAAATGTGGTTCGCAATGACGTTATCCCCTTCTTTGAGATGGGTGACGGGGTATTCATGGCCCCCGGCTTTGGTGACGACAGGGTTGGCACGATTCGGCAGGACATTAACGGTGACAGCGGCATCAGCGGCTGGGGTGTGATGAACGGCACAGCCAATGCGAAAGCCAATGGCGGCACGGCCTTAGATATTGCCACAAGTGGTAACTTTTTGCGACAATGGCCAGCAGTAGGCAACAATAAGGCAACTGGCGGGGCGGCTACAGACAGCGTGACAGTTGGTACGCATAGCGGCTCATCAATTGATTCGGCTGTAACGGTAGCCACCCACGGCGCAGGAAACACTGGAAACACGACAATAGACGAAGCAGTTCCTCACCTTCACGTATTGGATAACACCTCAATAGTTACCTCGGCGGCAAGTGGGACTCCGATGAATTTTGTTAGCGGCGACATATCTGGTCTACCACAAGACGACCTAGCCCACTCGGCCCACAATCATACAACACCAGCACTTTCACACTCAGTAACCGGGAGTAGCGCTTTATCCCACAGCGCAGTTTCCGTGGACACAATACCGCCCTTTATGTATGCAGGGTTTTTAGAGAGACTAAACAACTCCCGCACGGGTCTAGGACTTTAGGAGAAGAATCATGGCAATTGATCCAGCTGGCGCACTAGATGCAGCAAACGACGAGATCTTCAATCTGAATCCACTTTACGAGTGGATTGTCCGGGACGGTGAGTGGGTTCTTATTGACAGGAACTCTGAAGTCGATTTTACCGGCAAGCATGCGGCGTTAGATTACGATACGGAAGTTGCCAGATGGAAGGACGTCAACCCCGCGTTAGGTCCGCAACCGATGCCGGAAGAACCGCCCGCCGGTGCCGGTGGGGATGATGAGGGATTATTCGATAAGATAAAGGACTTCTTCCAAGGTGACGCCGATGATCCGAACTTCTTCATGCGACCTAATCCCAACTGGATTCTTGGGTCAGCAGGTCCGGGGCCATTTGCCCAGATGGCACCGTGGGCGGCTTGGAATGCCTTGCCCAACATGATTGCCGATCTTAACAAGACGATGGATTACTGGCTTACGAGGAACCAGCAGGCATCTCTGCACAAGTCTGATATGTGGGCATTCTTGAAGGCGATGGGAATGGCCACCGGAAACCAGATCGACCTTGCGGGTAATGTCACGCCAATTGATGGCGGCGGCGGTACAGGCGGCGGCGGTACAGGCGGCGGCGGTACAGGTGGCGGCAGCCAATACTATGGCGGCGCAGGCCCCAGTAAACTTAGGAACATCACCGCAGTTGGCTCGGATAGAGATCCAGTGTCGGTGGCATATACTCCTCGTGGAATAGATGTCGAAACCCCCCTAGAGGGATCGCCGGTTACCGCAAGTGCCAATGCAATAAGCACCCTTCTTTCCCCCGGCAGCGGAACTGGCAATCCAGTGTTGGATGATATTGTCAATCAGGGCTTAGTGTCTTCCGGCAATCAGTCCTTCACTGGTGGTCTTGCTCCGACCATATACCGTGGCGGTTCTCAGATGAGTGCAGCGCGGGACAAGTCGGTTGCTGATCAGACAATTGGCTTAGGCCAAGCTGGTGCTGGCTTAGGCGCGGCTGCTGACGATCTGGGGCTTGCTGGCTACCAGACGGAATTCATGCGGAAATCCCCGCTGGCTGCGAGTCTTATGAACCTTCACAGGCAACTGGTCAGCTAACGGGAGTGTGCGATGGGAATCAGAGCAGGCCACTGGCGTCAGTTTATTGACAACCCACAGAGCATGTATTCCCCTGCGGCCACGAGTGTGGCAGAAATGCAGGGTGGGCGATTTCAGGGCAGGCAGGGCGACCCCAATGCGCCGGGTGCTAATCAAATGCAATTGGCCGGGCAGCCAGCAATGAACGTGCCGGGTCAGTTTATGGGCAGCGGCCCCCCTCAGGGGATGAATATGGCCCAGCCGAACATAAATCAGCCGGGTATAA
>NZER01000013.1 GCA_002690445.1 Candidatus Pacearchaeota archaeon | reverse complement strand
GTGGGGACCAGGCCGTCAGTCTCAATGTCAAAGAAGAGAACTGTAGGTTTATCCTGCGGCTCTCTGTCCGTGTACTCTCCGTTCAGTCTATAGCGTTCCATGTGGTGCCTCCTTTTCGTACTCCATTATTGCCAGCCCAATAAGCATGGGTATCCGGGGGACTACTGCGTTCCCTAACTGCTTAAGTCTGTCCACCCGGTTGGAAACCCCATGAGCCACTCGACCCACGTCGGGTTCAGGGAGCCACGGGGGCGCTGCTCTGAGGAACTCTCTGAGGTATCTTTCGATGCCTCTATATCTTTCACCGTTCTCGACAGCCCCGCTCCCCCCGGCTTGTTGGGATTGTGGCCCGCCCTTTCTGACGCCGTCGGGGTCGGCCACAGCTTCTCCCCCCGCTTCCTCAGTCCCTCTTCGATCAGTACCTCCTCCGACAGTACCTTCCCGCCCTTGCCGTTTGGACGGCTCCCCGGGTTCGAGGCCCGCGGGGTCGGCCACCGCCTCACGGCTGTCTCCAGATCCATGCCCCGCCGCTGCCCGCTCTTCTGGCGAATGATCGCTTCGTCGGTCACCCCCGTCACCGTCGCACCCCGCCGGCTGGCCCGCGGGGTCGGCCATATCCTCACGGCATCCGTCAGTGTCGTCCCGGGGTGAGAGTTCCCCGTCGTTGTCGTGTGTCTCGCTGAGTTCCGACTGTCCCCCACCGTCGGGGTCGGCCACCGCCTCACAGCGTCCCCCAGGTTCAGCCCTCCCTGTCGAAGCTCTGATTGACTGGTCCTGTCCCTCGTTGTCGGAGTCGGCCACAGTCTGACATAAAGAGTCAGCGGCATCCCCCCCTGGTCGTACCTCTTGTGCCTGTCCGACTTCGAGTCCTGGGTCACGGTGGGCAATAATCCAGATGCGGTCTCTTTGGTGAGGCGCGTTAACTGAACAAGCGGGAACGCAATGCCATTCACAGATATACCCGATCTCGCTGAGATCTTGAAGGACCAGGGTAAGCCCTTTAGATCGAAGGGCTGATACATTTTCAACAACTGCCCACGTTGGCCGTACATCTCTGATGATCCGAAACATCTCTTTCCAGAGACTACTGCGGTCTCCATGGATACCTGCTTGTTTGCCTGCGTTACTGATGTCTTGGCATGGGAATCCTCCGGTGACAATCGTAGGTCGAACTCCGTCTGCTTGTAGCTGCTCATTTGTGAGCTCCTTAATGTCATTGTAAATCTTCACGTCAGGCCAGTGCCTGCTCAATACCTTACACGCTGCCTCATCAATCTCACACATCGCCGCGGTCTCGAACCCGCCGGCCCACTCCAGGCCCAGCGAGAACCCACCGATACCAGCGAAGAGGTCCAGCACTTGGTGTTTCAAAAGGGTGTCTCCTGATCTTCAAACTCGGGGCTGACCTCAGTGTGCATACCAGTGTCCGGGTCGAACCGCAGGTAACAGGCAAGACCCAGGTCGCCACTGAACCTGTTCTTGAGGACACGCACCGTCGTCAGGTTCGGGTCGTCACCCATGGTATCCCTGCTCAATGCAATGCAGGCGTCCGACAGCTGGCTGATAGCCTGTGACCCCCGAAGGTGGGACAGCTCAGGCTCCCCTCCACGCTCCGCGGCCTTGCCGTCCACCCGCTTGAGGTGAGATACCAGTATCATTCCAGCCCCGGTGGCCTCGCACACCTGGGATCGCAGGGCCGTCATTACATTATCAATCAGGCGACGCTCGTCCCCGTCCCCCCACCCGGACACCAGAATACTGAGGTGGTCAATGATAAGATACTGACACCCCTCGGCGACACGCAGGTAACGGCACCGGCTCAAAAGATTTTCGCTGCTCATACTCCCGAAGTGATTATAGATAAACAGGTGGTCCTTCAGCTCAGTGTCGAACGCCTCCCGCATCTCTTCTATCGTCGTGCCGTTCCTCCCCAGGTGGAGAGGCTTACCCATGACCTGCCCCAGCAGGGACAGACCCGTGCGGGCCAGCGACTCCTCGAGTGCTATGTATCCCACCTTCACTCCCTGTCGTATCAAATGGATAGCAAGGTTGCGGCAGAACTGGCTCTTGCCTACGCCTGTGCCAGCACAGACAGTCACGAGTTCACCCGGGCGACAGCCCAGCAGCTTTTCGTTCAGCCCCTCAAAGGGATAAGGTAGCGAGGGGATCTCCTCTTCATTGGTAATAACATCAAAGAGTTCCTCGCCGGCTACGATCCCGTCGGGCCGATAGACCTTGGCGTTCCAGAACGCATCAATCAATTGCTTACTCAGCCCAAGCTTCACCGCGTCGCAGACGTCGTTGGCCTCCCCGGGTAGTGTCATTAGCCGTGCCTTCCCGGGCGTGAGCAGGGCAGCTACCTCTCGAGCTGCAGACTGCCCCGCCTTGTCAGCGTCGAAGCACAGCACGACCTGCTCAAAGGACTCAACGAACTCTATGTTCCTTGCGATAGCCTTGGCCGCCCCCGCCGCACCGTTGGGTACGGACACCGCGGGGTACCTGGGGTTCTTGTCGAGCCACTGGAGACAGTCAGTCTCTCCCTCGAAAATGGGTAGTATCTTCCCGCCCTTCTTATACCTGTGCTGTTGCCACAGTTGCATCTTCTTAGAGTCGCCAAGAATAACGAACTGCTTGTCTGCACTCTTAAGCTTCTGGGCCACCAGCTCACCCGCCTCGTTGCGGTAGTCAGCGACCTGTACCATCGCCCCCTTCCATTCGCCCACGCCGTAGCCGGCGAGGTCGCAGGTCTCCTTGCGTATGCTTCGAGACCGCAGGGCTTGGGGAGTACGCGGAATGAATCCCTCCATTAGTTCTTCCTCTTCTTTTCTTACCTCGTCACCGTGGTAGTACGCCCCGCAACCGAAGCAGTACCCGTGGCCGTCGTCATACCTGGCTACGTTGTCCTTGGAACCGCAGACCTCGCAGGACTCATGGTGTGAAAAACTGCTGCTGTCTAAGCTCTCCGTTCCTGTAGTTGTACCTGGCATAGTTCTTTCCTTTATCAGTTACCCTCTCAGTCTCAATGTTGTGGCCCTGCTCACGGAGCTCAAAGATCCGTGCGCCCAGTCGAAAGCAGCCGAAGTGCATCAGGGCATCCAGTGGAGTGATAGAACCCTTAGTCTTCAGGTGGTCGAGGATCGCTTCAACCTGCTTCATTATATGCCTCCCTTATTAGTAATCTAATGCACCCCTCTTCTCCGGGCTTGCCCCACGCCTTGCTGGCTCCGACTCCTGAGATAATGCAGTCGTCCTTCCAGGCGATACCGTTCCCAGCGTCAAGCAGTGCCTTCAGGTAGTTATCAATGTCGGGCTTGGGGCGAGGAAGCTTGGTGGTCTTGGGCCGCTTGCAAACAAACACAGCAACAACCGACAACTCACCAGAAAAAGGCTCTTCAAAATTGAAACTCTTCATCGTTTCCCGAATGAGAGTTTCGGCCTCCTCCTTCCACGCCTTATATTTTTTGGGGTAATATGCCCAACCTTTTGAAGTGATACGAGGGCGCGGGCAGGGTAGTGGATTGATGGGGATGACACAGTCTACCTCTGCCCGCTCTCTCATAATCAGAAGTCTCCTTTGTTGTCATCCTCGCCAGCGGCGACCTCGTCAAAGGTCTCCACCTTCTCGGTCTCGAACCCGTCGGTGGACTCGAAGCCGAAGCCTTCAGCGTCCTTGGGGACACCGCCCTTCTCGACCAGCTCGATCAGCTGGACCGCTTCCATCCAGAGGGACAGGCCAGCACCCTTGCCGGCATTGAACCAGGCGTTAACCTGCCCAGCGAAACAAGCCTTGCTGCCCGAACCGATCAGGGGCAGGTCCCCCGCCATGAGCTGGCCCGAAGCGTCGAAGATCTTGGGGGCCAGCTTCCGCTCGGAGCCGTCACCCATTTGAATCGCCTCGTTGAGGCGGGCCTTAACAATGACCTCACCGTCCTGCAGCTCGTCAATATAAGACTGAGCCACCTTGCCAATGTCAGCCCAGGGCTTGGTGTCATTGGTGAAGTAGGGCAGGAAGGCACGGTTCGCCTTCACCTTCTTGCCCTTGTTCTCAGCCTTCAACTGCTTGAGCCAGCCGTCGTAGATACCATCAATGGTCTCAACGAACTGGGCGGCAGGCTCACCAGTCAAACGGATCGCACCCTGGAATCCACCGAACTCCTGGTCAGGAGCATCGATATAACAGGGGAACACAAGGACTCCGGGGGGAGTCGTGAAACGTGGCCTGGGTTTCAGGCTCTTACTATTGTACTTGGGCATGGTGCCTCCATTAAGAAAAGAAGTAGTCGCTTGTCAGCAACTGGTAAATATCAAGTGACCCGTACTCGGGGAGTTCGGGTAGTTCTACATCCGCGGGTAAGTATGCTGCCACCTCCTTTGCAAAGCCCGCCAGTACATCGTCTTGAAAGATTCTGGCATACGCTAATCGAATACTCTCTGCCAGGCTCTGCGAGTCAGCTGCCAGCGTGGCGAAGCTGTCGTGAACCATGGCGAAGTCCTCTACCCCGACACCGCGGGCTGCTGTCACGGTCTTGAAGAGAGCCGCGGCGTCCAGACTATGGACAAAATTGGGGGCCAACCCGTTACACATTCTCCTGCGGTCCAGCCCCTCGTTCTCTTCACGGATCGAGTGCTGCCGGATGGTGTCGCCGATCTTGGTCTTGATCATTTTTGATGACCATTTGAAATACGCCTGCTTNACCGGAAAATCTGCGGGCGTCGTCCAGCGAATGGGGATTTCATTTTTGACGCAAATATCCGCAACCTCNCCCAGCCACTTCATGCACTTCTTCGTGCCGTCAATGACCTCGTCCATTGAATCCCAGATGGTCTTAGCCAGGTAGAGTGAGGCGCGGTAGTTGTCCTCGAGTGGCAGGCCACCCTGCTTCTCCTGCTTGGCGTTGACCCACTCCCTGACGTACTTGAGACAGGAGAACAGGGTAGAGTTGTAGACCCGGGTCATCACGGGCCGCTTGCAGGCTTTGCGATCCACCCCGAAGTCCAGCCACATCTGAGCCACCTCAGAGCCTTCGGCGGCTTCAGCCTCAAGGTTGTCGAGGGTCTTCTGGGTCACCGCAAGGTACAGGTCTTGCGGTTTCTCCGACGGGGTGCAGTTGGTTGCTTCCGCACCCACAGGGTCACGCAGGAGCAGACTCATTATCTGTATGCCAGACTGGGTGGCGTCCTGTGCTATGGGCAGGCGGCTGACATACCCAGACTGGTCGTTC
Organism: Candidatus Pacearchaeota archaeon; assembly: GCA_002690445.1. The sequence continues at coordinate 3,901 of NZER01000013.1, read as the reverse complement.
CACCAGCCTGTGACATCAAAGCACCACGCAAGGAACTGCCAGGGCTTGTCGGCTTCCTCCCACTCACGGTTGTGGTAAGGGTCCTCTGTTATCCTGCCGGCTTCAGCGAGGAACTCTTCAGCCCACTTGACACGCTCGTCAAAGGTAGACTTGTCGAGTCCCCAGCAGTTAGCCCCATGGATCATCAGCCAGCGGTAGCCGTCGGTTCCGTCCTTACCCACAGGCTTGCCATTCTCAAACAGCAGCATGGCCTTGACGAAGTCTGGCCCCTGCGGGTGCAGGTGGTAGCTGGTGGGGTAGCAGCGACTACGCCAGTCGAGCTGGGCGGTGAAGTACATCGGTTCAGTACCGTACTTCTCAGCCAGGTGGATAACCTTGGTGACCGTGAGTCTCTCAGCCCGGGTCCGTGCGTTCCTGTCGTGGATCGCAGCGGCCTGCCTACGCCAAGCCTTCCGTGCCTCATCGTTTTCATCTATATCCGCGGGGCGGGCCGGCACCTCCATGTCCTCTCTTCGGGGTATGCCTTCGACCTCCAGGTTTTTCGACCAAAAATGCCGCAACACCTCAAGCACCTGGGTGTTGATCCTGAACGGCACTCGCTGCAGGGCGTTCACCGCGTCATACACCTCAGGCATCTCGTGGTCTTTAATGCTCTCGATATACTTCAGGTCGGCTGTCTTGATGAGCGCCCGCCTGTAGAGGCCACTGGTATGGAAGCCCCCGTTGACCACGCCCGTCCAGTCCTTGGGAGGCTCAATGCAGGGGAGGAAAATAGGCGTCAGTATTTCACAGCGGTCATGCGATTTCTCCAGCCACTTCAGGGTCATGGGAGTAGCGGCCAGCTCGGTGCGAGTCTTCCCGAAGATCGTGGTCCGGTTCCGTATCTCCACAAGCCCAGTCGCCTTCGCCAGCAGATCAATACCGACTACGCCTATCTGTACCTTGTCCCGCTGGGACCAGGGGCTGAAGGAATGGTTAACATTCTTCATGGCCCGCATGATGTGGCGGCGTTTTGTTCCGTAGCCCATGTAAGCCTTGGTCCGTTCGTACAGGTCACGCCACAGGCCCGGGTCCGTTTCAGCCAGAGCTCGAAAGCGTACCTCGTCCTCGAGGACGCCGGCAACGACCATAGCGGAGCGTGTGAACTTCTTGGCTGTGGAGATCGAGTCCAGTACCGTGCGGGCAATAAGGGCCGCTGAGAGGTCCGTGGGGAGCAACTTATAATACTCGACAGCGCGGTGCGCCCGCCCGGGTCGGTTCTCCGCAAGTTCCATCCAGTCTTCCAACTCACTCTGCAGGAGACTGACGGTGTTTCGCAGGAGCCACTGGCCGCCTGGAATTGTAGTCTCCAATTCCTTCGACTCAGCCTTGCGCCTTTTGTGCTGGTATCTCTCGACGCCCAGGCGGGTCATCTCGATCTCCAGTTCCTCTTGACTCTTCTCTTCCACCAGCCACCTCACTTAAAAGCCCCAGGTGCAACCACCAGTTACACCCGGGGTTCTCTTCCACCCCCTCTTTTCCAAGGGGCTTACCTTACCAACCGGCTGGAATCTTAACAGCGACTATGGCTGGCGTCAATATAAGGGCATAAAAAAACCCCGGGGACCATTCCGGGGTTGCAGGTGTCTCAGGATTCCACGTCGGGGTTGGTCAAGTCCCCCCTAAGTCACCCTTTTGAAAAGAAAAGAAGTGTTGCTGGGATCATGGCAAAGAGTCTGCTCCCCCAGACTTGAGGATAGGTATGTCAAAATAAGCTAACAAGGGTGAGAACGAAGAGCAGGATAGCCCAAATGACGCACAGGTCAATACCCAGTTGAAATAAATCATAGGGTTTCATTCGCCTTCAGCCTCCTGCTTCTCAGTAATAAAGACCACGGTCACCGACTTAATACGGCCCTCTTTAGCCGTTCTCTCGACGTAGACCTTGTAGCCCCCGTCCCCGTAGCCGGTGGTCGTTACGAAGCCCAGCGGGAACTGCTTCTCAGAACCAATGAAAGCGGTGTCCACCGCGGGTCCACACATCTTCCGGGGCTGACCCAAGGTTACCTGGGAGATCTCCTCCAGTGCCTCTTCAGTCAGCCCATGGGATCGCAGGTAACACGGGTCCACAATGAGGAGCTGGCCGCTGTCAACGGACACCTCCCCAACCTCTTCCAGTACCTTCTCGTGAAAGTAACTATTCAATTCAGTCTTCATCAGGTGCCTCCTTATTACCCCACTGGGTAGCCATTGCTTCAGCTATACCCGCGTAGGTTGTGCTTCTTAACTTCCACCTGTCTTTCGACGGGGAAGCGTACCATATCTTCTGCTGCTCACTTGCTGGCAGCTTCAGCATCTCTTCCTTTACATTGTTGGTTTCCTCCAGGGCGTCAAGACCTTTAAGCCACAGGCAGGTAGCCTTCTTTTCAGGGTGACCAAACATCCACGGCTGGATGAGCTGTGTGTGCTTCTCCCCCCCGATCCTGTCCAGGGCATACTTGTGCATAATAGGGTTCTCAATACAGACCTTCGGGCAGGGGTGGTCGAGGAACAATCTGAAGAAGCGGGCCGCTTCGTCAAGTTTCTCCCAGCGCCCCTCCTGAGTGTGCAGCCACCTGACCCCTGAATTGCACAGGTAGGTGCAAGGCGGGTGAGCGACTATCAAGTCCCAGTCCTCATAGAGGACGTCCTCAATATCACCCTCGTGGTGCCTGCCTGGTTTGTCAGTAGGCAGCAGATCGCATGAAAGCGCATCGTGGCCGCGGGCGGTGAACGCATCGCGCACCGTGCCGCTGTACTCACAAGCGACTAAGACTTTCATTCGGGTTCCTCCTTCAAAACTTCAGCTTCACAACAGTCACTAACGGTATCCAGGCGAACATCAACAGCCCGCTCAGAACCGTACTCATACACACCAATTCCATTGTCGATTACCTTCGCCTCGCATTCCTCCTTGCACTCAGAACACCAGCCACTCTCCGGGCCTTCAGCCACATCAGCTTCAGTTACCTCGAAACCATCGCTGTCGTATACAGCACCTCTTCTAACCATTCCTGCTCCTTTCAAATTCACCTAAAGCTTCAGACAGATTCTTCGGTGCCAGGTGAGCGTAGATCAAGGTAGTCTCGATCTTCGCATGGCCCAGCAGTTCCTTCACAGCGACTATGGAAACGCCTATCTGTACCAGGCGGGAAGCGAACCCGTGCCGCAGGCAGTGCGGGGTGAACCCGCTGTCGCCGGCCAGCCCCATCTTCTTGCGGGCAGCATTCCAGGCGTCCGTAAACGACGAGGGCTTGACGGAAACCCACGGCCCGTAGTAATCACCAGCAACCCCGGGGGCGCTGAGTTCCACGAGCAGGTTGAAGACCTTGGCTGTCATGGGAACTGAACGGGGCGTACCGCCCTTGGTTACCCATAGCCTGATCCAGCCTTCATCGAGATCGATGTTATCCCAACTCAACCCCAGGGCTTCCCCCCGCCGCAGTCCAGTTTCCGCAAGGAAAACCACGAACTGGGCGTACCGCGGGTGGCCTGCCTCTTCCAGCAACCGTACCATCTCAGCTTCCTCTTCATCGGTCTGCCACCTACGGCGGCCACCAGTTTCCTTGAAGCGTTCAATGTAGGGTCGCCTCTCGATCCACCTACGCCTCTCAGCCCACTTCAACATCCTGCTGAGGGCCGCAAGCCTGCGGTTGCAGGTCTTCTCGCTGGCCCCCTCCTTCAGCCAGGTGTTGCAGGCTTTTTCGATGTCCTCTGTGCTGATCTTGCGGATGTCACGCCCCTTGCCCAGCGTGGCGAGGAGTTTCTTCACATTTGAAGCGTGACTCGCAGGAGACTTTGAAGTCTCCCAGAACTTCTCCCAGGCTCTCTGAGAGAGCGTCAGTAGCGTCATTGCTTTAGTCTTCATCAGTGTCTCCTTACA
>NZER01000012.1 GCA_002690445.1 Candidatus Pacearchaeota archaeon | reverse complement strand
AAATATTTTGAGGATTATTCAAACGGATATCAGTTTTCATGGACAAAACAATAACTATACATGCTCCTAGAGTGCTGGCGCTAGCTGCTATGGTAGTTGCAGCCAGCAATCAATTTCACCCTTCTTATATTGTAGAGATTCTATTGTGGGGATCTTGCTTACTTTTTGGTCTTAGACAGGATTAAAGTGGTGTATTTTATTATGGGACTTATTGCAACAGCTTGTTTTTTGGGCTTTTTACACGGAGCGTACATAGTCCACAGTACTAGAAATAACAAACAGGGTTCTTCTTCGTGGTCTGATGGAATATGGAGGAATCTAACAAAGTAGGGAGGGCATTATGCTTGATTTTGGATCTAATAGGCGAGATTTCTTGAGAATTGGCGGAATTGGCGCTGGAATGAGCGCTATGGGGCTTTCAGACGCCGCCTTAGCAGAAGAAGAGCCAGAACTTAAAGATAGTTCCGTTGTGTGGGTGTGGCTGGGTGGCGGCCCAACGCAGTTTGAAACATTCCATGCTCCGAAAGAAGACAGCGTTCCCGCTGAATATAGGTCTGTCGGCGGGTCTTTGGTAGATAAGGCAAGCGGAATGGCCTTTGGTTCTCACTGGCAAGATCTGATCAAACAGGCACCAAAATTAAATGTCATAGATTCATTTACCCACGGTGACTCTTCTCACAGACAGGCCACACACTGGATGATGACATCTCATCGCAACAACAACAGAGCCCAAACATCCAGCCCCATGTACCCCTCTCATGGATCAATAGTTTCTTCAATTTATGGAGCAAACCACCCTGACAACGGAGTTCCTTGCTATGTTAAGCAGGGAAGAATAGAGGGTGAAGATCCGTCTTGGCTAGGCGGCGCGTACAAACCGTTTGACCCATCCAACAAAGACAACTTGACCCCTAGAGTGGACATTGAGAGGTTTACAAACAGGAATGAACTATTGAAATCCCTTGAAGGGATTAATATATCCGGCTCGTCTGCTGATTCCGTAACCAAGTTTAACAACCAAGCCTTTGATGTAATTATGGGGACTGCTAAGGACGCATTTAATTTAGACAAAGAGGACGAAAAGATCAAAGCGAGATATGGCAAGGACTCCATTGGCCAACAGCTTCTTTTGGCCAGACGCCTATGTGAATTTGGAACACGGTTTGTAACCGTACACTATGGCGGGTGGGATATGCACGGAAATATAGCAAACGCGCTAAAGGGTAGGGTTCCCCCTCTTGACAAGGCTCTTGCTGCATTTGTTGAAGATGTTCACCAGAGAGGTCTTAATGAAAAGATTCTATTAATTGTAACTGGAGAATTTGGTCGTACTAAGTTGAATGCTAACGCTGGTCGTGATCATTGGTCTTCTAGCACTCCTATGCTTATGTCTGGTGGCAGGTATGATGGTGGTAGAGTTATAGGAAAGGCAGATAAGTCCTACACACCTTCTGAAAGTCCTTACGGGCCTATTGATGTAGCAGCTACAATGTTTGACCATTTTGGTATAGACAAAAAGATAATGAAGGTTGATAACAGCGGTCGCCCACGATACTTACTAGAAGGAGAAGCAAAGGTAATTCTATGACAATTAAATTAACAGAAACAGCGGCAGCAGAAGTTAAAAAGGCTATGGAAGAGACTGAAGGCCCATATCTAAGGATTGGAGTCCAAGGAGGCGGCTGCGCAGGATTTCAGTACAGCATGGGTATAGATGATGAATATGACGAAAAACAAGATACAATATGTCAGCAGCATGGTATAGATATTGTTGTTGACAGAAAAAGCGACCTGTATTTAGACGGGACAACGCTTGACTACTACACAGATTTGTCGCAGAGGGGTTTTGTGTTTGATAACCCCAACGCAACAAAAGGGTGCGGTTGCGGTAAGAGTTTTCAGGCATAGGGAGAAGAATGATAAATTAAAACGGGGGGTATTGGATGTTTAAGAAATTATGGATGCCTATCTTTATAGGTTTTTTGGCGTTAAATTTTGTTGGAACTATGTTCATCGAATATAGAATTAATAAAAACTTATCAGAACAATCAGAAATGGTAAAACTCCTAGTCTCTATGGAGTTGAAAAATAAAGAAGATAATGAAAAATTTATGGCCAACATGTATAAAGGCATGGGCCTCATAATGCAGGGACAATCACAGCTTGTGGTTAACCAAAATGATTTAAATATGGGTATTTTAAGAGTGCATCATTTTGCAGAACCGCACGCCGACAAATTTTACAAGAACTGCCCGGAATGNCAANTNGAAAAACAGGAGATTGAGCAGGATTCAATAACACACAATGAAGAAATNTTCTATAACCCTGAATAAAAAACCAGTCAACAAGCTTAAAAATCTTAGGGTNTATCTATGTGGCTGCATGGATAGAGTTGAAGACGGGGGAGTAGGCTGGCGAAGATCAATAGCCAGCTACCTGACAGATAAAAATGTCACTGTTTTAGATCCGTCTGACAAGCCCATAGACATAGGTATAGAAGATCTAGAAAACAGAGAAGCCAGAATAAAATGGAAGAAATCTGGTGAATTTGACAAAGTTGCAGAGTGCATGAAGGTTATTAGAAATACAGACCTAAGAATGGTAGATTTATCTGATTTTTTAATTGTAAATTTAGATTTAAATGTACATCCATGCGGTACATATGAGGAACTTTTCTTAGCAAATAGGCAGAAAAAGCCTATTATTCTTCGAATAGAACAAGGCAAAAAATTCGTTCCTGACTGGTTGTTAGGCGCTATTCCTCACAAAATGATATTTAGCAGTTGGAATAAAGTGAAAAATTACCTTGATTTAATAGACGGGGGCGGTTTCTGTAGTCCTCGATGGATGTTCTTTAATTTATAGCCTAAATACTTGGTGTATAATATACAGACCTATTGTATATTGAGGCTATTATAATGAATATTGCTACATCCTACGTTGATGATCTTGGTGTTCCTCGTTGCGGCTGCCCAGACTTTAATATATCATCTTCCAAAAAGAGTTGGGGTCACGATAATTTAACTTATTTTATTGCCAACAGAGACTCGGATCTCACCAAAGAGGCTTGGGATTCAACAATTAAAGAGGCTTTTGATTCTTGGTCAAAAGTAGCAAACATAAAATTTAAACAAATAGATAAACAGGGGTCTTCTAATATAGTCATTAATATAGGGGCGGGACAAAAGCATCACTTTGATGGGCCAAACGGAACATTGGCGTGGGCATATTTGCCACCAAGACCGAATTATACGGGACAATTGCTTATGAAGTTTGACACAGAAGAACTATGGTCTGACGGACATAATGCAGGAATGCTATTAAAAAATGTTGCAGCACATGAAATAGGCCACATACTGGGACTGCCCCACTCGTCTGTATCAGGAGCTTTGATGGCTCCATATTACTCTCCAGAAGTTTTTGAGCCACAAGAAAACGACGACATACCACGAATACAAGAATTGTACGGAAAACCCAAGGGGGCTTAATATGTTCGGTAGTCCAGAAAATAGAGAGAAGAGAAGAAAAGAAAGGGCAGAAAAGGCAGAAAAACGCCGACAATGGAGAATTGAGAAAATCAACGCTCTAAAAGAAAAATTTTATGCCGTTGCCGCGAAAAGAAAATGGCTAGTATTTATGATGGGTCTTGGTATTATAATTTATTTTATTATAACTAGCGGCGGAGGCGCAGGTGTAATTGACAAAATAAAAGGTTTGTTTTTTTAGTGTTATTTATTTTTTTCTATTATGCAAAGGGGTATAATTATGGGTTTTGAAACAGGTAGACCTATTAAAAACCTTGTTTATGGTTTGACACACCCACTAGAAATGGCTAGAAATAGACCGATTCTATTTGGCTTGGTTGTGGGTACTGGCGTATTATTCTTGGGTATCTGGCAGGGATGGTGGTCTCTGGAATCCATTAGGGGTTTATTGCCCGGAGGCGGCGCAGAGTAAAAACACTGAAGCCCTCAAAGGACTGGGGGCTTTATTTTTTAATTGGGGAGATTGGTAATGAAAAGAAGAAATTTTTGTACGGGTAGCATGGCCGCTGCTTTTGGCTTTTCAATTGGTGGATCTAAATTGTTAGCCGGTGACGATGGCCCGCCAAGATGCGGCGTTAAAGACGAATTAGCAAATGGCATATTTAGACGAAAATCTAAGTGGGGAAAGAACAGTCTTTCTTACCATATGTATGCCAGAGACACAGGAGAATTAAGTAAAGAAGAATGGGACAAAGAATTTAGGCTGGCGTTTGATGCTTGGTCTGAAATTACCCCATTGGTATTTCAAGAAACCGATAGCTATAGTGGTGCAGACATCATTGTTTCTGTTGGTAGGCGGCGACGGGAGAGTTTTGGCAGAAGCGGCGGTGTTCTAGCTTGGGCTGGTATGCCATCAGGCAAAAATTACGACGGTCAGCTATTGACTAAATTCGACATGGCAGAAAACTGGGTTTTACCGGGTAACAGCGGAATTGTATTAAGATCTGTTGCATGCCATGAAATTGGACATCTTTTGGGATTAGATCATTCTAATGATGAGAAGGCTTTAATGTATCCATACATTAACAACGCACTTAAGCCCAGAGAAGATGATATTACTAAAATACAGAAACTTTATGGATCTGGAAAAGAGGAGAAATAGAAATGAAAAATGAAGAACTTTTTGATGCTATACAAGCACAACTGGATGCCAAGGCAGACGAAAAGGCTGGGTATCCCCCAAATTGCAAAAAGGGGTACGTTGAGAAAGACGGAAAATGCGTTCCCGTAGAGGAAAACTCTGAGTCAAAGAAAGATGATGACGATGAGGAAAAGAACGGAGACGATAAGAAGAAGAACGGATTTCCATTCGATAAGAAGAAGAAGAAGAAGAAGAAGTAGATTCACGGGGGCGATACCGGTATCGACTGCATGTGGAACTAATAGTTGCATGGGGTAGTTGGTCAAAGGCTACGTTAAAATTGACCACAACATTTTAATTGCCGAACCTAGTTTAGCAATTGCAGCTTAAGCTGCGGGGGTGACGCGAACCTTTTTACCCAATCGCGTTGACTTCGATAACTCGAATAGAGAAAGGAGATTCTCGATCCAATATCTCTGATGGTTGTATGCAACCCTGACTCCGATAATTCGGATAGCTTTGTTCGTTGTGCGACTACAACGTACTAACCATGTAGATATTGTTAAGGAAGTATGACAGGACGCGGGTTCGAATCCCGCCGCCTCCACTTAGGATATTATGATAAGTCTATTAATAAATAGCTGGAAAAGGCCGGATAACATCCGCAGCATTATTGAAGCACAAAAAGATTACGATCTTATTGGTGAAATATTAATTTTTAACAATAACCCAGAAATTAATATAGAATACAGCCATCACAAGATTAAAATCATAAACTCAAACATTGACTTTGGTTTGCGAACCAGATGGGTTAATGGAGTCTTGGCTGAGAATGATTGTCTAGTATTTCAAGATGACGACCTGATTGCCAAAGAAAATGCGTTTGAAAAAATGTGGAGTCATTTTAATGATGACCCAGAACGCATCTATTGTGCTTGGGGCCGCAATGCTAGCGCCGAAGGATTATATAGCATGAAAAACTGCTATGGCGAAGTAGAAATCGCCCTCACATGCTTGGCCTGCGTTTCTAAAAAGGCTGTTCCGTTTGTTATCTCAGCAGAACGAATGTTTTTTGAACACAACGGTCTTGATTGGGTCTATACCAACGGAGAGGATATATTTTTATCCTATTGTGTAAGCAATCTTTATAACAAGCCAGCCCTTCAAATCGACCTTCCAGTTCATCATCTGCCAGCCCCGCACTCACTGCATAAAAAATCGAGTCACAAAAAAGAAAGAACAATCATGGTGCTGAAATGTAGGGAGTTTTTCAACAAAAACCCACGACTATATCAGGAAAAGATGTCAGAGTATTTAGATAAACTCCAGAGTAAATTAGTATGACACAAAAAAGACTTATCATTACAGGGTGTCCCAGAAGCGGAACCAGCGCTTTGTCTATGCTTATATCTAATGCTAGCAACGGTTTTGTATGCAACGAATTGGGGGCATACTATTCTGATCGCAGAGAATTTAACAATAAGATGCGCAAGATAGACAAGATGATGAAAGAGAATCAAATACGACAGCCGTTCGGAGTTCAGGGAAAGGCGATGAAATTAAAAGGCTTATCAGCGCAAGATATTGTTGAATACGTTAACAATGAGTCCTATGGAAGCTTGGATGTCTTCGGTGATAAGCATCCCCACTACTGCATTACAAAAAATAATCTAAGATACCTGCGAAATAAATATTCACATTTTTATTACCTGATATGCTACAGAGACCCACTGGACACAATAGCATCCTTTATAAGAAAAAGCAGAGCAAGAGACCCGCAGCCCGGATACTGGTCTTGCGGAGGCATACAGGAAGCAATCAATAAATGGAAACGCGCTGTTAGAAACTGGACGCAGGAACTCTATAAATACGTTCCCAACAAGAAGATCATCAAATATGAAGACTATTGTGAGAATGGAGACAAATTGATCGAAGATGTGAGTAATTTTTTAGGAGTTACATTGGACACCGAAAACATTGATTTGCTTGGTACATTTCGTGAGGCTGGTTCAAAGCTGTACTATCCAGTAAATCTTGGTGGTCACAAAGAAGTTTTTGGCCCGAAGCAAATTGAAAACATAAGAAAAAGAACGTCTAGACTAAATGATAGAGTTATGTCAATGATTGATGAGGAATTGCAACGTGAGTAAATATCTGATTGCGTGGCCAAAGAATGGTCTTGGAGATAGATTAAAACTAACTGCCTCTGCTTGGGCGGCAGCAGATTCTATGGATAGATCATTTGCCATTCGATGGATTGCTGGGTCGGGATGTGATGCTAATTGGCACGACCTGTTCTCTAGCATTCTTCCTGTATTTTTGGGAGATGAAGATAGGTGTTATGAGGGATATAACCACAAGGATTTGTTGCATATTGGACAACTAAAAAGGTATACAAGCCAAGAAGTAAACCACATACGAGATTCAAAACACAAGTGGATTGAGGCGTGTGCTGGATATTTTTGTAACGGATGGAACTATAAATCTTTGTTGCAGCCATATCTTAAACAATTAGTGGCCCCCCTACCACATATTGAAGAAAAAATTAATGAAGTTTTGTCACAATTTACTGGAAATACTCTTGGAATTCATATAAGAAGAAGGTATGGGGGTAGCTTTGACAAGGCCAGACCCAAGATAGAGGAGTTCATAGACACCTACCAAGATGCACGTATATTTGTGTGTGTTGATAACCCGCAGGACATGAATGATTTTCAACGTTATGGAGACAGGCTTTTGGTTCTTGACCAGCACCGTAAAGACAGAAGCATAGAAGGATTGTCGGAAGCATTAGCCGACTTTGTGCTGTTGTCTCGATGCAACGAAATGTCAGGCACCAAAGGTAGCAGCTTTTCTGAAATGGCGGAAATGTTAAATGATACCAAACGCGAGATTATTTTAATATGAAAAGAACACGCAAGACAAGATCGCAAAAGAAGCAGTCAATTGATGTCTGTTTGATTTGTGGGGAAGATTATGAAAAAATCTTACAAGACCTAAACGGAGCCTCCATAGATGGGGGGGTTAACTTGTATTTGTCTGGTAACGATGAAGCCATAGCATTTGTAAGAAAAAATAAATGGTCATTTAATTCTATATATTATTATGATCCCCCTCCTTCTGGATTAAATTCTATGGAGATCTACAATCATTTAGCGAATCAGGGTACTGGTGGGCATATTCTTATTTTAAGAAATGGCTCAATACATGGAGAAGCCATCAAAACCGTACACAAACGCATCAAAGATAAACCAGAATCATCCATAGCTATATCTATCTTAACCTCCGATATAGATCGCTCCAACAGGTTTACCTACACTTGTATAGGTATAGCGTGTTTGGATATCCCTGTTGTTTCAAGAAAGGCTTGGGAAGATATTGATGGTTTAGATGAATCTTTTGAGTCTCTTTCAGGAGCAATGCACGATTTGACTTTGAAGATATATTTTAACAATTATAAAATTCTCTATTTACATCACGACTATTGTGTGTATTTCCCACAGAACAGCCCTTTAGATTTTTATCCCACACCCGAAGATGGAAACAATCTAATGGCTAAGTGGTGCCATCGTTTTCCCGATAAACAATATGGGTGTGATGATCCCGCCTATAAAAAACAAGTGAAACGAGGCTATAAAGTCATGTCTCAATCTCGTGTTGCAATTTGCGGTTTAGCCAGAGACGTTGCTGGGCATCTAAAAGCAACAGTATTTGCCAGACTGGAACACTTATCCAGCCTATTCAAAGATCATGTGTTTGTGGTTTTTGAGAATGATTCGGAAGACGAAACGCGAGAATTTTTGAGTTTGTGGCAAAGAAGAGATTCGCAACGGAAATTGTTTTCCAGCCAAAAGCTTGACCTCCCAAGGCTTGGGGGCATGGGGCCTACTAGAGTAAGAAGGATGGCAAATTATAGAAACAAATGCTTAAATACAGTCCATGATGAATTTTCTCATTATGACTATTATGTTTTGATTGACTTGGATTTAAATGGTGGGTTTAGCTATGACGGAATAGCCCACACCATAGGCTCCGATGAGCCTTGGAGTGGTGTGGGGTCAAACGGGAAAAACGCTAGGCGTGGTAACAATAATTATTGGGATACATTTGCCCACAGAGATCTCGACCACGGCATGGGAACCAACAAACACAAGATGGGATTATATCACGGTAAATATGCCGACCTGAAAGCTGGCGACCAGATGATAGAAGTAAACTCCTGTTTTGGGGGGCTGGGTGTCTATAAGACGAAGCACACTCTGGGTTGTAAATACACCGGCGAAGCTTCTGAGCATGTGCCCTTTCACAGAGACATCAGGGAAAAGAACAACGGCAAGGTGTTTTTAAACCCCAGCCAAATCGTACTATATAATCTGTTAGATTGGTGCGAAGACGAAAACCGCAACCTGAATTACCATTTACACAAATTCTATGAAAACACTAAAGTCAATCACCCTTGGCTGTCTGCTGTTCCCACAGATTCCCCCATAGATCAAGAGTACAAAAAACATGGAATTCGTTGGTGGCATAGTTTTTCAGAATTTTCAATCGTTGGCTGGAAGCCCGCGCTAGAACTGGAAAAGGAACTGGAATGGCTGAACCTTCCAAAGGATATGTCTGGAATGAAGGTGCTAGATGTTGGGGGCTCAGATGGGTTTTTTACGTTTGAGTGTGAAAAAAGGGGAGCCAAAGTAACAGCCATAGAAACAATTGAAACAGGATTCGATAAAATAAAAGAGTTGGGTGGATATAAATCAAAGATGGTTAACATGTCGGTGTATAACATTCCAGAATCTTGGAGTTTTGATTTAGTTCTGTGTTTGGGAATTATATACCACTTACAGCACCCCCTTCTGGCACTGCAAGCGTTGGGAAAAGTAACTAAAAAGATTATTTTAGAAACTGCTGTTCCAGACCCAGAAACACACAAACACCCTAAGCCCGCTATGTATTTTTATAAAAATGACTATCAGGGAGATGTAAGCAACTGGTGGGTTCCAGACGCTAAGTGCGTTGAGCATATGATGAACGTTGCTGGGTTTAAAATGACTAAAGCACCTATAGTTCAGGACATGCGGGGAGTATTTTATGGAGAAATAGATACAGATTTAGTTAGAAAGTATCTTAGCGGAAATGAATGTAGTTCTATTGTCAGAAAGCTGTAAGATGTCGCTTTGTACACTGTGTGGAGATAGTGGAGTATATATCCAAGAAGATGCTTATATGACATGCCCATTCTGCAAGGGCAGAAAGCAACTTATTGCAGACATAGAAACAATCGTAGCAGAATTTATTATTAATGGCGAGCATGAAGAAGCCAAAGAAATGAATATTATATACAATTTACTCAAAACCTCTCCAGTCCTTGCCGTTTTAGAGGCAGAACACCAAAACAGAAATATTCAATTTATTGATAAAATT
>NZER01000011.1 GCA_002690445.1 Candidatus Pacearchaeota archaeon | reverse complement strand
GCATGAATACATCATATCCCTAATTTGAGTAAGGGTGATTGCAAACTCCACTTCGTAATCTTGACTACGTCTCCGTAACCCTGACCTCAAAGAAGAGGATTTATTCATCATCCTATGATAGATTTTCTTCGCATAATGTCCATGGTGTTTCTTTAGAAGAGGTGTAAACTTCTTCTCCCACTTATTAGCTTCCCTAGGCTTGCGCTTGCGGGATTTCCGTGAGTTTGTAGACGCCATATTTGCTTCCATTGCGTTGAACCATTTTAGTTTCGATTGTAAAACCACGTTTACGGAAATTGTGAATAGCTGCAGACAGTCTATATATACCGAACTGTCTTAAAGCTTGCATTCCGTTGATGGTTTTACCTTTTACTAAATGTGTTAGCAGCCGTTGCGCTCGACTTAAATGTCTTTTACGCCCACTTACTATTGATGTCTTTCGCATTTTCATCCTTTTTCACACTTAAACTTACATCGAATTTCCAGATACCAAAAGCAATAATTTGAAAATTATTTTCTCCATCAAATGCATAATGTATTCCAAATCGAAAAAACTGGAACAATTGAATAATCATTCCACTTTGCCATGAGTAATATATTTCTATTAATGGTTTCATACTTTTAATAATCTGAAAGATGGTCTCCATTCCAAATCGACCGAAAACAACTCTCCATCTGTATTCTTATACATATTTAGAGTCTTTTTTGAGGAATCTGCTTGACCATTTAATCCAATGACTTTTCTACTGGCATTTTCAATTGCACCTGACCCTTTGCCAGCATAGAGGTCGAGTACTTCATTTCTGCTATATTCTCTACTTATCTGAGATATCTGAATAATAATTACGTCCATATTAACTGCCATATTAGATAATCCATGTGAGATATACTTTACTTTCTCATATTCTCCACGTACTGAAGGTGGAGTTTCTATTAAATCGATATAATCTACGACTACTAAAGCAGGTTGTAAATTACGTATTTTCTCTTGGACTTGTTCTAATGTAGGAGATATAGTTTGTACTACTATATGACTTAATTCCTTTTCATGTTCTTCAAATATGCCTACATAGTCTTCATTAACTTCTGTCTTACTAAGATTAGATACTATTTGCAAATGTCTGCGATGCATATACCAAGCTGATAATTCTAAAGATAAGAATAAAGTAGGAATTTGAGCTTTAGTATCAATAGTGTCTTTTGAAAAATCTACACCAAGAGCTAAATTTTGAGCTAATGTCGTTTTATTAGAACCAGTTGGCCCAAATATTGTTACTAACTCTCCCGGATAGATTTCAGATTCTTTATTAAGTCCAAGGGTTTTGCCTAAATCAATAATTCTACCACTAAAATCACTTATCATTCTATCATGAAATTCTTGCTGCATGTCTGTAGCATTTTTTACATTAATTGAATAGTCTTTACGCTTAAAGTAAATACATCTTGTCTGACAATGTAATTTAAGTATATCATCTTTGCAAGAATAACAATATCCTCCATTATATACTGAATTTACTTGGTCGTCAATAACAGTTTTACTTAAACTTTCTTGGTTCCAATGACTAATTGCTAATTTAGTATAATCTGATGGTATGCCATTTCTTCTAAAATGACTTGCTATTCTTAATAAAGTATTATGTCTTCTGCCTTCAATAGGACCTTCCCTTAATAAAGCCTGTACACAAGGAACAATTTTATTAGGTTCAACTGTTGTGTTAAATGTTCTAAACGAATTAGGTTTTTTAACAACGCAATCTTCTAACTCTCCTTCTGCAAAGAGCTCTTGATATGGATAACTCTTTCTTTGACCTTTAGCCAAATCATGTATTTCATAATAAGACATTTCAAAGAGTTCTTTTCTATCAATAGGGATTTTATATAGTCCTGTTTTTGCATTTATACTATGATTTGCTCGAATTAAACCACATCTTTGATAAATAGATGAATCTACACTAGGCAGTATTTCATGTATTGTACTTTTAACTTGTAATGGTAATTCTTTTGACACTTCAAAGCCAAATGCTGAATTAGGTATTTCTATATGGTAACCAGAACCACTAAAATATACTTGCATACTTTTAGAACTTAAACCTAATTCTTCCAACTCAAATACAGTTGCTTGTGCAAAAGATTGAGTATGTTTGTCACTATTTTCCCCTCTATCTATATCAATTATAACATTATCTAATGCTCGTAACCCTTCATATTTACGAAGAGTTGAATGTGCAGATGTATAATCTACAGCATGTTGTGTATAAAGATATACAGAACGATAAACAGCTTTATCATCAGGAACATATTTTTGTAAATCATTTAGCGGCACAAGAACACCCCGATTTCTCAAGGTGCCCTGTGCCAGCTCAACGTAATACATTACAGAGGTTCGCTCATTACTGGTTGTTTGGTAGTAGCTCCATTAAGAGAAGGTCCCGCCCACTCTTTTATAAAGTTCTTACCTTTCATCCAGCTTACATGTTCAGTCATTTTAGACATACCACTAGTGGTATTCGGAAATAACCGATGATGAACTTTAGTGTAGGATTTCCCACCTTTCTGTTTTGGTTCTTCTTTATAGATATATGCTAGATAATCAAAAGAAGTATCCATAATAGGATTACCGGTTTGAAATCGTTCATTCAAATGGCTAGCAATATTAGTAATTGCCACTCCATCTGAATCTTCCCATTCACCTTTGAGGTTTAAACCGCCAGTGAAACCAATCAAATCAAAGAAATGATATAATCTCTTTAAAACAAAGCCACCAGTAACTTCACCGGATGGAGATTTTTCCAATCTCCCGCATAGTTCTAAGAATCTAGTATATTCACTACCTTCAACTTTTAGTTCAACTGAGAGAAATACATCTGCCCAGTCATAATCACCAGAACGGTCTTTAAAGTCCCACAAACCAACAGGTAATATACCAGTAAAGCTTGTGGTCTCTCCATCTGCCATTTTAGGTCTTACAATTGCCATTTACTTATCTCCTTTTTTAGAGTGTTTATAGATTAAGTCCCATTTAAATTCAATTTCCTTGCCTTTTAAATGAGGGCATCTGCTTCCTGCTTCTAGAGCTTTACCTGCCTTGAAGGAAACCATTAGTTTATCGTTTTCTTCATCTCTATAAGCATAACCTACAGCATCGCTCATTGCCATCAACATGTTTTTCAGTTTACCTGAAATATCTAATGATTCTGGGTCAACGGCGTTACTGTTGTCGACTGCAGCTGCTGTTTTACGATGACCTATTATAATAATAGAATCGCATAGCTTCTGCAGCTTTCTTACGTTGTTAATTACTCTTTCTCTAACGAGACCAAAGCCTTTGCCATACCCTAAATCAGCAATAGAATCTACTTGAAACTCTTGACGAACTTGTAAATCAGTCCATTCAATAAGCTTATCAATAGTATCTAATGCAATATATTTAAAGTCATGACCGGATTCGGCATTACGATAGAAATCTAAGAGGTCTTCACGTCCATTTATGTCCAAAATATGGCCACCTACCATGCGTGCTCCCTGTTCTGTATCCAATATCAAACAATTCTTCAATTGTGATAAGGTTGTAGTCTTTCCGACTTTAGGGGCACCATACAATAATAGTATAGCTGGATTTTGAGTAATGGGCTTGCGTTCNTTAACTTCAAGTGCCATTTNTTAACTCCTTTTTNAGNGGTTCATTATATACAATCCAACCATCNGATAATATATTTAATGTTTNCTCGTTTANTTTAACATGTTTNATAAATTTACCATCNCCAGTATATGCAGATACCATCTTTATNTTAAGATGNTTTCCATATTTATCTGGTTCTANGCTAATTTGTTTNAATCGATAGAAGATAGAACTTCCATAATTAGGTTTCATGTTAGTCTCCTTATAATGTGATTTGCATCACAAGAAATGTACGACTATTATTCTCGTCTTGCAAGTGTTAATGTAGGAAAATTAAAGAAAAATTCCTTATTAACACCTTGGTTAGTAATGGCTTTACGAACTTGATTTGCAATAAACGAACCAGACATATTAGAACAATATGCCGTGGCTTTGGCGTTACAGGGCTCAGAGCTACCTTCTTCGTCAGAATACCATGTCTTCATATAATCCCGTAATTCAGGATTAAGAAGAGTATACTGCTGGTAGTGTTCAGCTCCCATTCTTCCGTCTATTAATAACCAAGGTTTATGATTTGTTTTTAAGGCTTTCTCAACTGCCTCTTTACGAGAATCCATATTGTCAAAAGCAAGAATAAGAACATTCTTTTCTCGTCCTGTATACTCAAATACATCAAAGCGATTAGGCATTGCTGTAACATTAGCTTCAGGATTAATGCTTAACATATGTTTTCTTAATGCTTGTACTTTATATTGATTGATATCTGCTATATTATACTGACTTACGCCAATATTTTCTTCAGATACTTTATCAAAATCATAAAGCAAGAACTCTTCAGCACCCATGCGAACCAATTGCAAGGCTGCGGAGCTGCCAATAGCCCCGCAACCAAGAATATGGTACACACATTCACTAAAGTTATCAACTATTTCAGAGAATCGTGTGGTTATGTTCATCGTTTTTCTCCTAACAAATGAAGAGGTTGAATAAATTCATGAGGTTGAGCATAATAAATTATCTCATCTAATGCTGTAGAACTTAATACATTAAATCTCCATTTACATTTTCGTTCATTCAACTGCTTATTTGTTCCTTCAATAGCTCTTTTCCAAGCTTGATATTCTATTTCACCAGTCACATATTGACTATTTATACTTTCAATATAATTGAGTAAAGTTTGATAATCTACTGTGCCTGTTTTACCATCAGGTGAAAAAGTTTCTACCTTGCCATTAGGATGATATGTAGTACGAACATAGGTATCATTATAACCATAGCCATAATCAAAACCCATTTGATTATCATCATACATATCTTTTACTTTACCCTTTTTATCCCTGTCCATATAATGACCAATATATACCGGTTTAGTACATTTTTCTTTTACTTCAGTCATTATACTTTGAGGAATTTGAGCTGTTTTACTATTCATGATATTTAATTCTACATCATCATCAAGTAATATTGGTTCAAAGTATTGAACACGTAATTTGTATTCACTTCTAACATTTATTACCAATGATACTGTAAAATCATCACTTGGAGAAGATAAAATGGTTTTATCATCTGTTCCAGACCAAAAAGCTTTCATATTTGCATGGCTATGCCACCAAACATAACGAACTCTACCTTTTTTCTTATATTTTCTATAAGCTTTAGCATAAAATAGAGATAATTCGTTTTGGTCTAAAACACATCTTGTTCCACTAACTTCTTGTTTCAGTATTACTGGGTCTTTAAGGACATAATCACCTTCTTTATCCTTAAGCATTACCATCATACCTCCAATTTCAGTATTATCATGTATCTTTACTGAAGCTTTGGCATAATTAATAACTGTATTCCAGTTTTTTTGAGATATATAAAAGTCTGCCAACTTTATAACCTCCTTTCTTCATTTTCAGAATTTAAGCGTTCTTGTTTATTTATTAATAGTATTAAGAATTCATTACTATACTCTGATAAATCACGAGTCCACATGGCATTTCGTTCAGATTGCCAATCACCAGCTTGTCTTGTGACCATTATATTATAGTCTGTCCTTCTTCTTTTCCAATTACATACTATTCCGAATTTGTGTATTAATTGAGCTCTTTCAACTTCAGCTGCAAATAATATCTCTTGTGCTTCACTACCATCTGCTACCCATGTACGTCTTTTCCATCTTCTTGATAATTCATCAATGCGAAGACCAAAATATACTGGGCCTCCATCACTTGTGTAAAAATCAGTCTGATTAATGTCAAATCCGTCCATTAATATATTAATTACTAATTCTCTCCAATCAATAGCATCGGGAGAATATTTTTCAATATATTTAACACAAGTACCTTCAGTATCTTCAATTACACCTGATAAATCACATTTATTACAATGGTCTTCAACAAAAGCTTCATTATCTTTGTTATAATGATGTTCCCAGACAGTATCACAACGTTCTGCATTTACTTTAAAATGTTCTTTATATAAACGTTTGCGTTGTTCAGTTACTGGTTCATCACCTAAAGATAATAAATACTCTTGTTTTTTCCCAATTACACATTGATGATATTGATTTAATGGAGATGTTCTACCTAAAGTATAAACACTTGCCCATTGTACTAATTCACTATATAAACGATTAAAATCGAATTTATGTAGAGCCATTGCAATATCATTAGTATAATTACCAAAACAGCAGTTTCCAGATGAATACGATTCCATATTTTGTTTAATAAATGGATGTTCTAATCCTGTATAATGAGGATACTGTAAAACATAAGGAGTAAATAGTTTATTACTATTCCATCTACCTGCCATTCTATCTCTAGCTGCATTATTGCCTAAAGTATTAGCCCACCAATAAATATCCATTTCCAAGTGAACTACTAAATCACCCCAAGGAATTACACTTAATATATAACTACCATGAAATATTTGTAGATATATATCTTTAAGGTGAAAAGTAAATCGTATTCTTGGATTAACATCTGATGTATCCCACCAATCAAGTCCGTGATTAGCATCAGTATGCATATATCTATACTTTCTGCCAAAGAATTGTCTACTAACATTAGGAATTTCCATTTTATCAACATGCCTAAAATTAGATATCATTTCTTCAAATTTAGTAAGCCAAGCATTCCATTTAGGAAAACCATCGTCTGTTTCATCTCCCATAGTATATCTGTTCCAACGTTTAGCACTCATTTCATCTTCAAGTCTTAATAATTCACTTCTAAAACCTGTATAACGATGAGTGTTATGTTGTGTTATATTATAAGAGCCCCTTGGTTTATTATAAAGATTAGGGAGAATATATTGAACAGTTTTCTCTCTAATTTTATCATAAGTACCATTTTTCCAATGAAAAGTCTTTTTAACAGCTAAATCAGTATGATAATTTCTATTAAATGCACTTAAATCATCTAAAAATTGTGTATGAAGACCAATCAAATGACTTTCTGGTAAAAATTCAAATACATTTTCACCATCTTCATTAGGATTGAGATAATACACAGTATTATTGGTATAACTCATTTATATACCCTCCAGTTATAAGAGGGCCTCCAGTTTCAGTACGCGATACGCGAATTACCTTCTATCATAGGAAGCCCCCTTGATTTATAGTTTCAATTGCCTTATCTTGTTCGCCAAACTGATAGAACAGGTCTTTTTACATCATCATCCAAAAATATACTACGTGCTTGTAGTATAATATCTGTATGAGTAGTCATAAAATGACGCATTGCAGCTCTAACAAGAACACTGTCTTCAAAAGGAACAACAAAATTCTGATTCACCCTTAATGAATGAAAAGGATATTTTGTACCCCTACTTGATACTTGATTCTTTTCAGGCATTGTCATACCTTCAAAAATCTGGTATATTAGTTTTTTACCACGATGACGAGTAGCTACTGTATCAACTTCTCTTCCTAAAGTCATTACTTGACCATTATTTGTTAAATAGGTCGCATCGTAACTTTTAGAATTAACAGTTTTACGCCGCATAGTAGTTATACCACCAGTTTTATTGCCAGATGTAACAGTTACTTCACTTCCATCTTCTAAAGGAGTCTCAGGATGTGCAATAGCTTCGCCAACTGAAATACTTGTTCCAGCTGGTAAATTTTCTTGCTCAATGAATTCGGCTACAGTTCTAGCAGTTGTGTGTTTTTCTACATGGCGTTGATTTGTAGTCTCGTCCATGTACTCTATTGTAATACCACCTGCAGGAGGAGTATTATTGGTGTCACTTGGCATTTAATTGCCTTCCTATGTACCCATTATTAAGAACAAAGCCAGCCGGGGTACATAAGTCGACCGGCTTCATCCGTGGTTAGGCAAGAAGTGACTAGAAAGTCTCTCTTGCATTCAGACTACCCCTATTTTTGTGGGATAGCTCGTAGAATACTTATTATTTTTATTGTATTCTACATGAATTCATTGAGGGAGCTCCAGCCTCGATTCCTTTGCTCCCTCAGTTAAAGTGGGCCCTTATTTATACTCTCGTACCCACGCCAGAGTAGTAGTTAGACATCCAATATGTCCCGGTTACTAGCCTTCCGACTTTGTCCTCTTAGGAGAGAACCCAAAATTGCGGGGGAGCCAGCCTCAAAGCAAACTCCCCCTAGAGTAGCTGAGCTATCGTGAGATAACTAAGCATAAGTGCTGCTTTGGGATAGGTGAGCCAACCTAATGCTTGAGGGTCCTAGATATTGGACGTCTTGACAGTAATTCATGGGTTGCGCGCCAGCTTACCCGATTTACCGTCCCCAAATAGAACCCTACAAGTTTAATTACATTTACTATAATAAATAGCATAAAGCTGTTTCTTTTTTAGTTTAATAGCATCAGAATACAACCAGCCTTGATATCTAACAAGAAAATGCACTAATTCATACTTATATTTATAAGGACATTTAATCCATTTATCACCTTTTTTAGATGTTAATGCAAAATCTAATGCATTAATACAATGTATTTTATCTTTCATAAATCCTCCTTTAATTTAAATCCTTTTAAGTCTTTAAATCGCATATTATACTTATCTGCTAATAATTTAGTTTCAGTACCGTTTCGCCATTTAAAAAACCAATATAAATTATGGTCACGTCTGTCTTTAAGATTACGTGCAGGGTATAATATCCCTTTACAATTCTTCCAAAACTCTGGGAAGCCTTGTCTTTCCATATATGCATAAAATTCAAGCATTAATAAACATAATCGGGATTTATCTTGTTTATCTTTTATACTAACAATTTGTTGAGTTACTGCTAAAGATGAAAGTTTCATATTATCTCCAAAATTAATGAGTGGCCAGCTGTGCGGAAATCGCTCATCAAACCAAAGAAGCGTGACCACTCATTGTTTGTCAACCGATTAATTAGATAATCGTTTGAGTTGTTCTGCAAGTCCTCTAACTAAACCATATAGTTTAGTTAAAGCGTCCTCTAATATCAATTCATATTCATTGCGAGGTATGTTAGGCATTACTAATGGTTCTGACTTTTTAATACCAGCCTTATTTAACATTGCATTAAAACTTATTGATATAGGTTGTGGATTGGTAGGGTCCATATGAAGTATTTTAACCTTACCATCATCATTATCTTGCATTTCAGCAAAATCAATAGCCTCGTGCTTTATATTAAAATGCTTAACACAAGCCTCTTTTCCTAACTTATAATATACTATGTACATTTTTATACCCTTTATTTTATTGTGATTAATTAATTTAATAGTGAGTACCTACCAGCCAGTTAGAGTAGGTTTACGGTGAACATTAGTCTCCGAGGCTATTTATTACTCACTAGTATAATAAGGCAACAAGAGGTGATACTACATCTGGTAAAGGCTAAAGCCCTCCCAACCAATGCTTAATCCCCAATTCAAATAAGTAGAACTTATCTTCAACATTGTGATTAAACGGTATCAACCTCTTGCGTTCCTCCACCAATATCTAATAACAATCATACTAGAATATGGCCCAGCCTAAAACGCACCAGAAAATGATGCAAAATACAAGCATTACTATATAAGCCCAAATTACATTATATTTCTCTTGAGTAATATAGTAAAGATAACACGTTATAAATATAAATAAAAGAACAATTATATGTCCTATGAATGATTCTTCAGGCATCATATTCTCCTTCATTATATTGTTTGAGTTCTTCCCAGAATATAGAACCACGAATAAAGCCATCGTTCTCTTCTGCAAAACAAACTGGGCAAACAAAGGACCATTCAGGTATAATCTTCTTGCACTCTTTACATCGTGCAATAAAACGCTTCTCTACGGGTAATCGTTGCGGACGGGAATATCTTTTGGTGAGATAAACATATATTATGCGCGCTAGTACGCCTACTACGAGTCCGAGCATAATTAAGATTATGATTAACATATCTTTGCCTTTCAGCTCATTAGAGCCTTTATTTAGTGGAGTATTTAAGGGAAAGTATCATACTCTCCCTTGGTTATTGGTGTTAGTTATTACGAGGTGTTAAACGCCATACAAGCGTAATAAACTCGTGATAATGTCGTGTAATGAAATCCATTGCTATGAATAAAGTCCATTCATCATTTAGTATCTGTCTTCTAAACTCTTTAACAGTCTTTGATGTAGCACGCTTATTTGGTGACCAATTCTTTCTATCACCTTGTAGAGCATGCCAAGCAGATGGCTTACCACGATAGATAGTAAACTCATATCTTGTCGGAGTAGAACAATCCCAATGGGCTTCAATCATTTGTAAACAGAGTAATTTTTGTTTGTCTGTTGCTTTCTTTTGTGCCATTATTTAACCCTTTCATTTAATTAAAATTAGTGCGTTATGTGTATTATAATATAAAACAAACCAAGGAACTGCCTGCCTACACAAATGTGCAGACAGGCTTGATAATACCAACTATGCTTTGTCTTGGAACATACTCATACAACTGTCCAAAGGTAGTTCATTGGTTGGTTGAAAGAGCGTTCTCAAGTTAATGTAAGAGAAATAGACTTCCCTTGTATCTTGTTCACCATCTTCATTAATATAACTCTCAGATGATGTTGATACACGATACTGTTGTATTTTGTTGTCTATTTCTTGGTCAATAACTTGATATAAGCGAGACTCTTTGAAGGTACAGTTGGTCGCGATTTCCTTATCAGGATTACGCTTTTGTGTTGCTTCCACATACTGTTCCTCAAGTTCCACCAATTCAGTACCTTCCAAGGGTCTATGGAACAAAGTCATCATTTTGAACAGGTCGTCTGTTAACTTACCACGGAATACTATCTTGACCCTATCACCGTCATAAACACGCTCATACTTTTGCTTGTTATCACCGGTTCTAAATTCTGCCTTTGTTCTTGTGATAAGCACACCATTGACTTTGACCTCTTCCAAATGAGCACCCTTGTCAAATAGTTTGCTATCACCTGTATCGATATTGACCCACTCATACTTAATCACTTGGTCAACGTCTTTCTCGCCGGTAATGTCAACCGCTTGTTGATTGCTGATACTGCTGAATGTTACCGCATTGTTGTTATTATTATCTTTATTAGTCTTCTTATTCTTCATTATTACCTCTTATTATTGATTATTAGTATTGATTATTAATTCGTGCATTAATATTAAAGATAATATTAACTACACTGCAGTCCGAGGGGGCCAATGCAACACCAATCGAACTTCAACTGGGACGAGGGACGAGGCCCGTGAATTTCGAGGGGTGGGGCAATGTGTATATCAAGTGTACCCATTCTACAGCAATTTTTCCAAAAGTGACGTACTTCATAGGAGGATGTGCCTAAAGAGCCGTATATTACCTTATGGATAGCTTTTTTCAACGAATTGGCGCTTTGCTCGTCGTAGCATGGGCAGCAGGAATAATTGGTTTTCTCTATTATATTTTGAAATATCTTATCGGAATTGCTCAATTCTTAGTATATTTAGCCGGATAGTAGTTTTTTACTTGGATATTTGGTATTTTTGTTGTATTTTTAATAGTACTTAATATAGAGTACATCTATCTGAGTACGTATATCTAAGGATATTAAAAGATATTTAGCCTAGTAAGAGCTCTAGGTATCAAATATACGCAGAAAAAGAAAGTTCTTGTGTCCTTTATCACATCCGTTGTAAATTACAGGCGTAATAATACGCGTAAATTTACTAAATAAGGAGTTAAAATGGCATCAAAAGTTAAATATACCCCTACAGAGGCTGGTTCCTTAGGATTAGGTTCAGCTGGTTCACAGAGTAGCACGAGTGCGGCGCTTACTGGCATGTTTTGTGCTATTACCGCTCTTGCTGATACTACGTTTTCAGTACTAACTCCAGAAGATAGCGCTCATATCAGTAGCATCCCCGGTGGAACACTACCTGCAGGCGTTACTATCTATGGTCGATGGACTGCAATTACCCCCTCAGGTGCAATTATAGCGTACAATGGCTAATTTAGGCTTAGGACTTGGTGTAAGTGGGGGAGCTCCAATTGGGGTGGAGGGTCTCACCTATAATGAATATTCATTGCTATTCGACGGATTGAGTGATTACGTGCAGTGTGGTTCCCCAGTTGAAACTCAACACGTATCGCTATCTGCATGGGTAAAACCTACACAAATAGGGGATTACGTAGGAGTGTGTGGGTGCGCCCAAGGAACAGGGGTAAATGGATATAGGTTAGGTATTTCTACTACTGGAAAAATTGATGCACTTATAGGTCACGGAAGCGGGTATGAAATAACCCTAGGTGATACAAGTATTGTAGTTGACACGTGGAATCATATTGCTATGACTGCTGGTGATAATTTCATTAGGGTATACCTTAATGGAGCAGAGGATAATGCTACTCCGACAGCAAGGACAATTACTACCACTTTTAATAATGACTTTATTATTGGAGCGTGGAGCGATTTGGGCTCTAAATATGAAGGCTATATCGATGAAATATCTTTATGGAATACATCATTAAGTGCAGGTGATATTGCTGATATATACAATCTTGGAGTTCCTACTGACTTATCGGGTACTACTGATGTTGCATTCAAGGGTTATTGGACTTTTAATGATGGAACTACTGCAAATGATACTAGTGGTGAAGGTAATCATGGCACTATAACAGGAGCTACACATCAAACTGATATACCACCCCAATCATAATGCCTAAATTCGGTAAAACCTCACGCAAAAACCTTGCTACCTGCCACAAAGATTTACAAGATTTATTTAATGAGGTTATAAAACACGTGGATTGTTCTATATTAGAAGGCCACAGAGGTAAGAAAAGGCAGAATAAGGCATATGACGAGGGAAAAAGCAAGGTTCGTTTCCCTGATGGTA
>NZER01000010.1 GCA_002690445.1 Candidatus Pacearchaeota archaeon | reverse complement strand
ATCGATCAGATGATTAACGGCAGTAAACTGAAGGTTCTGCACGTTATCCGTCGTGAAGGCTTTCTTCCAGCCATTGCCGGCGTACACCTTCGCCTTCTCCGGGGAAGACGGCATTGCCTCTTCGATAAAATCGACGACATATTCGGGGAGACCGATGTCTCTTAGACCCTCTGTTAATCTTATGTTCTCGTTTAGGTACTCAAACCAGCTACCTGTAGAAATATCCATGTATTTTGCTCCAACACTATAAATAGTTTCCTATTTCCAAAAGAGTTGGATCCCCACTATCATAAACGAGAGCAATACACATAACATCGTCTTGCTCGTTAGCATACTTTCGTTTAGCAGCCACCACGTAAGCAGCGGAAACGTTAGGTAAGACATTCCAAAGCCAAGCAGTCGTGCGGTCCACGCTGCCTCGGTAGCATCGACGGCAATCTTAGTGCCGTACCAAAAACAAATACTTGCGGGGATCCCATATATCAGGGCGGCTGCTATCGGTTTGTTTTCCCACCATTTCCAAATGTAGTGGGAGTATAGTTGAAACCACACTAGGGTCTGTGCTGTCACAAACAAAACGGCAGGAATTAAAAGTTTACTATTCATTGGGGGGTAAATTGTGAATTATCATGTCTTCGGCTAAATCAAAATGTGCCGTGGGTTTCCCAAACTTGCTCACGAGGATAATCTGCTGGTCGTCATACAGGCGCAGCAAGCCGGGGTGTTTCTTGTAACATAAAACAAACCGCTGATTTGTGTTAAGGAGTGCTTCTTTAAGGCGCCGATGGTGGATGTTGTATGTCTCGTAACCTTCCAATATATCTTGAGTAAGTAAATTATAAGAAAAGGTGCCCGCAGGAATCAGCAATATATCATCTGCGTTCAGGGACACAAATCCCTCTTCTACATCTTCACTCTCGTATAACTTTAAATTAAATTTGTGGGCATCTGATGAAAAATTTTTGAGTGCCTCTATTGCAAAAGGGCTGAAATTGTCAATTTTAAACGAGCCGTGAGACACGGTGCCTGTTTGTGAATATCGGTTAAGAAGGAAGAAAACCCCGGACCGCATAAAAGAATCACGATACGTAGGCCATTGGGATTGATAGAGACTAACTGTCTCGGGGTGCGCCCCAGGCATGTGCATCCCCACTGCGTGGGCAGCTACTCGATGTGCATCGGATACCACACTCCGCCAAAACTCAAAAATAACCGGCTTGTTGGTATAAGCGACGAGGGTGTGTCCCTCATTGATAAGGGGAAATTCTATCTGCCCGGAAAAAAACATAAAGCTCTTTATGATAGATTCTGGGGGGAGAAGCGCCTTTAAAGCCGGCGCACATACAAAGTTGTTAGGTTCCTTGAGGGGAGTCTTCATTTGGGGTGCCCTCTTGCAATTGTTGTGTTAAGGCACTAAGATCGGAATATAAGGCAGCCGGATCTAGATGCTCGGTGTGGTCACCTATTTCTGGGTGCGGCGTTTCCTCAGCCCTGTTTTGAGAGATTTCATATTCTACATAGGAATTAATAATCGCTTGAACATCGCCCAATATTATGTCGATTTTCGCTAGCTTTAAACGAGTTTCGTGAATGTGTTTTAAACTGCTTGATGATAATATTTGACTATCGCTATATTGTATCAAACTAGTATTCGAAAGAAGGGAGTTTGCCTTCTTATAAAGCTTTTTAACCTCTCCGGGTAGCTCGTCGAGTTCGAGAGTGTATCGAATGTTGATTCTTTCTGGGTTCATTTTATCCTCTTAGTAATTGTTGTTGGGTGGTTTTTAAATCGGTTTCAATAATTTCGGGTGCACCTACCACCACTATCTCGGTGCCGGTATGTCCGCGATTGATGGTCAATTTTGAAAATCGATGCTCTAGCTTTAAACCGTCTGCTAGCAATCCTTGTTCATTGAGTTGTTTCATTCTTTTTTCCTCTCGGATCATAACGACATGTTCAGGGTTAACAAAGACTTCGCGCAAAACATAGTTTGCTTTGGTGGTCAACGTGCTGTTGTGGCACACTTCAGTAAGTTTAACTAGCATGTTTAGTATCTCCTATGGGGTACGTGTTCCTCATGGCAACTGCCGCTTCGCGACCACGAGCATAAACAATATAATTCCCGCCCATCCAATTCGATCCCACTGGTATTTCTTCGATGAAGATACCAACAGTGGGCTTCAGGGTCTTTTCAATGTATTTGTTGTTTCTATCGAATAGCAACACAGCTTGCGGTATATAAATCAAATCTCCTTGTTGCATTTAATCCATCTCCGTTTGTATAATTCCAAAGTTGGTGGTGATTAGGGTAGCGGCACAGCTTGTAGCGTTTTGAAGAGCTGCTTTTGTAACTTTAACCGGATCGATGATCCCTTTGGTTATCATGTCTGAGAGTTCGCCTTCGTGGAAGTCCCATCCACATTCCGCATCGGAATTTAAAACCTGATTTACGATAATGTCGGGCGACTCGCCGGCATTGATTGCCATCTGGCGAATGGGTGCCTCGCATGCTTGTTTAATTACCAGAGCACCATTAATTTGTTCCGCAGAACCTGTCTTTGTGATGATCGCGATAGTTTGGACGGCGCGCAAGAGGGCTGCTCCGCCACCCGGGACGATTCCCTCTTCTTGCGCCGACCGGACTGCTTCAAGAGCGTCCTCGATCCGATGCTTTTTTTCAATCATTTCCACTTCAGTCGTCCCCCCCACACGAATAACAGCGACGCCCGAGACGAGGCGCGTAATTCGATCTTGGTGAGACTCGGCTTCCTGTAGGTTTTCTGTGTCTTGAATTTTATTCTTGAGGGCTTCGATGCGTTTCTCCACCTCTTCATGGTTGGCAATACCTCCTACAATTGTGGTGGTATTGCTTGTGCTCTCAATAAATTTAGCACTTCCCAAATCTTTTAGTTGGATGTCAGCAAGTTTAACGCCCGTCGAGCGTGAAATAAAGGTAGCTCCCACTGAAAGGGCTAAGTCATCTAGCGCATTTCTTCGTTGCTGCCCATAAGCTGGGGCTTTAATGCCGGCAATTTTTAAGGTTCCACGCATGGCATTCATAATCATTGCCGCTAATGCTTGCCCTTCTATCTCTTCGGCAATAACAATCAAGGGGCGCCCCTCTCGTGCCACCATCTCAAGCACAGGTAAGATTGTCTCCACAGAGTTTATTTTATAATCGGTGACAAGAATAAGCGGCTCCTCATAGCTCATGAGGGCTCGACGGTCATCTGTAATAAATGCCGAAGCACAGTAACCTGAATTGAATCTGAATCCTTCTTCGATATCCACCGATGTTTCAACAGACCGTGACTCTTCGATGGTGATGGAGCCATCCTGACCCACGCGATCCACTGCCAGTGCCACCAATGAACCTATGGTTTCGTCATTGTTGGCTGAAATGGTTGCAATGTGACGAATGTCATCTAAACTGCTTACTGGGATAGCCATATTAGCCAAATTGTTAGTCACCTCTTTCGTCGCTAGGTGTAACCCTCTTTGTAATTCGACGGCAGAAATGCCGGCAGCAATATATTTCTGAGACTCTTCTAAGATAGCGCGAGCCAGCACAGTTGCGGTGGTGGTGCCATCGCCCGCGGCGGCATTTGTTTCGACGGCTGCCTGTTTGATGATTTGAACTGATGCGTTCTCAAACGGATCGGCACATGCCACAAAGTGTGCTACCGTCACACCATCTTTGGTGATAAAGGGAGTCTTTCCCTTTTCTTGGAGTAGAACATTGCGACCGCGTGGACCCAAAGTAGATGCCACATTATCTGCTAATATATTTGCACCTTTCATTATCTTTTGTTGTAGTGTTTGGTTGTCATCATATGCGCGACTCATTCATACCTCACAGTTGTATATATATTATAACCGCATGTGGTTAAGATGTCAAGGAGTTTCTTCAGACTCGTCGTCGCGACCAATTTCTGCCGTTAGTGACTGTTGAATTCTATTAGTATCATCAATACCCCGTTCGGCCGATTTAATCGCGCTGGTGCGAGCTTCTATGGTGAAGTACTTGTTGATATTCTCAGACAAATCCTTCGTAGCGGAAAACAACTCCAATAGTTCTCCGTTTAGGTGCTGCATGCTGCGCGTGGCAACTTTCTCAATCTGGGCGGATGAGTATGGGAGTTCGCCAAGCTTTTTGTAATCAACAAAGTCAAAAGTGGGAAGCTGCTTGGCGCTAATGGCCCACTGTGTGCCGCCTCTAGATTCGGTTAGGAGGGTCCATTCTTCTCGAATCACCTCTTCTAAAGGTGTCTCCGGATCTTGGTCGATACCGCCCTCTTCTTGGGCGTCCTGGGTGGCGCGCTTCAAGCGCACTCTATCGGAATATCCGCGCGTCATCTGGAGGGTCTCATATCGTTCGGGCCAAGATGGAATTGACTTTAAATGCTCAATTGATTGTTCGGGTGTCATCCCATCTAATTGAAACAAGCCTTTGCCGGCGCCGCCCTCTTTTCCTTTCATCTTGCCTCGCGCATTTAGAACTAGTGCATCAATAAAGTTCTCTTGATTGAATGTAAACTCCTCAATAGCAATTGATTCGCCATCTTTGCGCGCCACAATATAAACCATCTTGCCAAATTCATCTATCCCGTCAATAAGATTGGTGAAGCTCCCTTCAATAACTCCTTCCATGCGAAGTAGCTTTAAACTAATGGGGACCGGATTATCTGTCTCCGTGAAAGCGATCAGGTCTTGGATGGGAAGATTTCCCTTTGCAGAAATTTCTGCCTCTTGCGTGCCCTGTAGAAGCGCAGCCAAGAACCCCTCAAAGACAAAGCCTGCCGATGCGGCGTTAAAGCTGCCAATAACTGCGCTCAAGGATTCTAAAATAATTAAAGAAGAAATAATACGACGGGGAGATCTAATACGATTCCCTTCGACAACAATTCGTTGAAGGAATTGTAACTTCCCCTCAATGGTGCGCCCGCCGCCAATAACATTAAACAAACGAGTAATCTGTTTGCGCTCCATCGAGTTGGGATCCCCCCACGCTTCCGAAGGAGTAAACTTGGGCAATACTAAAAGAAACTCTTTGGCTTGGCTCTGCGCCATTTCTTGCAGAGGCGCTGAAGGTGCTGCGAAGTTCTTGTATACGGCATCAAGTGTTTCTTCCACCATTTCCATCAAGCCTTGAGGCGTAATCGTTCTCTTTTTCTTCGTATACTCTTGTTGGAGTATATTTCTTAAGTCAGACATTCAAAAACCTCAAATAATTATATCAGCTATACCTAATTCTACAGCTTCTTCTGCTGATAAATAGATATTCACCTTGCGTTGTAGCATCTTTTTGATGCTTTTGTTGGTCATTTTTGTTTCCGATACCAATGCGTTGATGTATTCTTCTTGAATTTGTTGAATTGCTTCCAACTCATTTATAACAGTGGGAAGTGCACCATGACCACCGCCGCTCACTGAATGAATCATTACGCGGCAATACTTACCAATCTTGCGCTTGCCTTTGGTGCCGGCTGCCAAAAGTAGCACACCGGCTGACATTACTTTCCCTACTCCGATGGTGTGGATTTCTGTTTCTTCACGTATCATTCGCATCATGTCGTACATGCCAAACATATCATCTGCAGCCCCGCCGTTGGTTGAGATATAAAATTCAATAGGGCGTTTCTTATCTTCTGAGTCTTGGAGGCGGTTTGTCTCGTTCAGATAGAGCATAGCGTGAATTAGTTCTGCGATCTTTTCTTCGGCGACGTCAGTAAACAACCCCACTATACGCATCTCCGGCTCACCCTGCAGCACTGTTAATTCCTCCGCGGTAGCCGGATCTAATACCACAATCTTGCTCGGCTTGGGCTCTCCGATTAAGTCTTTTATGAGGTCTTTAATTTTTCCCATTAGTCTCGCATCCAAAATTCTAAAATCACTTCTTTGTTGTTCGTTAAATATT
Organism: Candidatus Pacearchaeota archaeon; assembly: GCA_002690445.1. The sequence continues at coordinate 27,187 of NZER01000010.1, read as the reverse complement.
CCATCGAAGAGTCCCAATCGTCAAACTCTACTGCCGTCTCAAAAAACGGCGGGTGCTCACGCATTAATAGCTGAATGGAGCGCTCTTTTAGTGCCCTGACGTCTTCATCAAACCTCAACTCAAATGAGGTGATTTGGGCGGCGCCCTTTTCTGCGCGAATCATATATTCCAGCATCATTTCGCGCGAATAAGACAGGTTCTCTAATGCTTTAATCATTACCGACAGGTAAATTAAGTGAGATGCTCTGAGCATCTGAAGGCTCAGGCGCGTTGTTCGTACAAAGTAAAGCGCCTTAGACGTTATACATCCAAAGACAAAAACTAGAAAATATAACAGCCATTCCATATGGTTCCTCTAATACAAAATACAAATAACCACCAACAAGTTACTCCCTGGTGATTATTATACTACTGAATGAGTTTTTTGTCAAGTTACTTAGCTGTGATTCGGTTGAATATTCTTTCGGCAAGTTGAGTTGAAAGATCGTTTGTCTTCTTTTCCTTGACTAGTCTGGCGGCCACGCGTCGTGCAACTTCGTTTACAAGGTCATCTTCATTCTCGTAAAGATCGCGCCCGCCGGGAAGTTCCTCTTCCTCTTCGGCACCCAGTTCTAGTTCTTCACCACCGGGCAGTTCTAGGTCGGCTTCCACTTCTTCTTCTTCTTCACCTGCGTCCATGTCTACCGTGGTGGGCTCACCCATCACGTCTTCTAAGGCAGTTTCAAGTGCGGACATAAAGTCATCGACGGAGACCATGTCGCCTCCACCTTCTTCGGCACCCAAATCGGCATCGAGGTCCCCTAATTCATCGCCCTCTTCGCCGGCTAGTTCGTCTTCGGCACCCAACTCATCTTCGGTGGCACCAAGTTCGGCCTCTAATTCGTCTTCCTCGTCGCGGGCACCTACAAGCGAATCTAGTGCACCAATGACTCCCTCGTTTTGAGAGTCATCGTACCCAAACTCGGTGAGTCTTACTGAGTTAATGGGTCGTAAGCTAGCCAACTTCATAAACTGGCGAACCTGAGCCTCTGTTAATAGGGTTTTACGGGACATGGATTCTTCTCCTTAAAAAATAGAATTTCACCAATAAATAGTATTTAAATTCACAATATACTATATTTGTCAAGAAAATAAAGAGTTTGCTTTCATTTTGCGNAAGGCGATNGTTTCNATCTGTTTAACCCGAGCAAANGAAATTCCCAAACGTTCTCCAATTTGTCTTAAGGTCATTGGNCCGTGNTCNTAAATNGCAACTAAGCAACAATTATAATCTTCGGGATGTTCAATATAAAATTTACACTCCCTTTCTCCGCATGTAACTTTCTTTTCCATGCATTTTCTGCTACACCCCCGAAGACCATCCCTTTTCATAATTCGGGATGTTCTTCTTCAAGAATATCGAAAATATTCTCGATCTCCCCATCATTGAGTCCTAAATCGTTTACGAGGCTTTTGCCGCGGGCTCTAAGGGTCTTGGAGACACCTTTTCGTTTTTTAGAAAGGGTGCTTACTTCGTCAATATAATTTTGAAGTCGCTCATCTCCTTCGATGTATCCGCCCACGATAGCACGAAAAAATTCTGATTGTTTCATTCCATCATGTTTAAGTCGTATTAATAGCTGAGCATGGCGATGATCGGTATCTGTGAATACTATCTTCTTGGTGTTTTTTCCGTAATCGCTCATGTTTCACCAGTCTCTTCGGTGAATGTGTGTGCCACTTTCTGTTTGGCTAGCGCCGCTTTGTTGGATGAATTCTGCTTTGGCGTGGAGTTCACTAATCGTTCTCGCTCCCGAATAAGAAAAGCCAGATCGGATCCCTCGTTGAAGATCTTCAAGAATGGAGGCAACTAGCCCGCGATAAGGTACGCGGCTCGCGACCCCTTCAAAAGAAGAGTATTTTCCTCTCCATTCTATTTGGGCTTCCTTGCTAGCCATGCCGCGATATATCTTCCAGCGGTGACCATCCTTATCTTGCATGACTTTGCCGGGCGTCTCTGCGGTGCCCGCCAATAAAGAACCGCACATCACAGCATCGGCGCCGGCAGCAAGAGCCTTCACAATGTCTCCCGAAGTACGGATTCCTCCATCGGCAATAATTTTTACATCGCGATCTGTCTGCGCGCACTCAAACACTGTTTCCAATCCGGGCATGCCATGTCCCGTTTGGACCCGGGTGGAACAAATGGATCCTCCTCCGATATTGCATCGCACTGAGTCGGCACCCCAATCGGATAGATCATTTATACCGGCGAGGGTGGCAACGTTTCCTGCCATAATGTGCATGTCCCCTAGTATATTGCGAAGGGAGCCGATGGCTTCTTTTACAGAAAGGTGATGTCCGTGGGCAACATCAACACACACAAAATCGATACCGATGGCGCGCAGGACTGCTGCGCGGTTCAAAAAGTCTCCACTTACACCAATGGCTGCACCCACAGTGAGAGCGGGGTTACCTTCTTTGGCTTGCGAAACAATGGTCGCTTGCTCTTGAAGCGTGTTGTAGCGATGAACAATGGCTGCACCGCCTCCGGCGTCCATAGCAATTGCCATCTCGGTTTCTGAAATAGTATCCATGGGAGATGATAAAATAGGAAGCTGCAGGGATAATCCGCGTCCCAAATCTACAGACACATCTACCTCGGCTCGGCTGCGGATGGTAGAATATTGAGGAATCAAGAGTACATCATCATACGATAGGGTCGTTCTCATAGTGCCTCTCGATTTATAAATGATTTGATATCTCTTACTTTATACCATGTCTTCTCGTTCGGTTTTTCGGGTTCTGGCATTATTCTAAAGGTAGACTTTCTCTTTCCAATATTGGTGTGGGCGACACAAATGGTGGGAACTCCCTGAAATTTTAAAATATCCTCCGCTGCTGGGTAATCATCAATATTAAATGCAAAAAAATGTAAATCATCATATTTGGCATCTTGAGAAATATCAAAATAATATTCTTGAAGTGCGTGGCATAAGTGACATTCGTTGGAATAAAACTTTATGACGCAGGTCGCATCTTCTTTAATACTTCCATCGATTATTTGTTGTAGCGCTTGTCGCGATAGTCTGTCAATTGCCATTTAATATCTCTTGTGTTTTTCGGATGCACTCCGGACAAAACAAGCGCACAGTTTCTTCACGCGCCACTACGGTCCATGATTGCACCATATCTTTGTCTTGTTTGTCAAATTGTTGACGGCACGCGCTACATTCCTCCGGCAACTTATTGAACTGAAAGATCTTTTCAGACATTTCGTCTGTGGCTTCTTTTCCCAATTTCTTTTCTAAGTCGCGGCGAATTTTTCGGTTCACGTATTTGCCCTTATTTTTCTAGAGACCGGCGCAAAGTGGGGGACTGCTCGGGTGTTATAACATGATCTTCCGGCGGCTCCTCTTCGGGGAGTTCCTCTTCGACTATTGGGGTCTTCGCATATTCTAACAGTACGCTTTGGTACTGCTGAAGCGTCATGAGACCCCCTTCAAGCTGGGCGAGTCTCAAAGCCGCGTTGGCGATCTTATCTGCATGCCCCTCGTGGGCGTCTTGCTTGCTTAGATCCTTAATTATTCCAAAAGTCTCCAGTGATTTTGCGCGCAATTGTAAAATTGCTGCATCTAAAATTTCCTCTGCTGCCATTGTTTGTCTCCTTATTTGTTAATGGTACCAAAAATTTGTTGTTGGTTGTTCCCGTCAAACACTATAACGGCTGACGGAAAGGGGGCACTGTTTTGACTATCGCCAAACTTTAAGCGCCCCTTGATAAAATATACTTCTTCTGCTTTCATTACATAGTTGTGCCAATACTTTGTATCGGTCCGAGACGGGATGAGCATTACTACCCTGGTATCTTTTTTCCGCGATTCGGTGTATCCCTTTTGAATCCACTTCTCTATTCCGCGACCATATGGAGGATTAACGAAACTTGTGCACCCTCCCCAGTCCTGTGTGAGTCCGTTATCGTCTTCACTGAAAAATCGAGTGCATTTCGTGTTGTCGGCATCGGCACAGGGATCCAAGGTAAAGGGTCCAAAGCGCCAATCCAACTTTTCAAAGAAGGCTTGGGGAGTTGACCATTCTCCTGTCTTGGAAGAAAACATTACTAGTTTAGTATTAGCGTCCATTTGTGCTCCCTAGTGCTCCTTCACCACGACTACTGATGGTCATGGGATAGGTGTATAAATTTTCTTCGGCTGTTTCCACGGGACGAAAATGAACAACAGGCGTCATGACTAGTTGTGCAATTTTATCGCCGGGTTTAAGGGTTTGGCTTTCCACCCCTATGTTGTGTAGATTAACAAACACCTCTCCTTCGTAGCCTGAATCGATTACACAGGCTCCTACTATGAGTTGGCGTGTGGCAGCTACACTGGACCGGTTCTTTACCTCCAGCATGTATCCGTGCGGAATAGCAAACTTTAAGCCCGTCGGGATGATCCGACTGCTCGTTGTGGCAATGTACATCTTATTGTGAGGGTTCTGCGGGGAATAAAATATATCGAGACCCGCGTCCGATGGGTTAGCGCGGGAGGGCGCATACGCCGTCTCCCGTACCTTTGCATACTCAAGAATCATCTGATTCCTCTCCGCTAATGAGAGTAAAGTTTTCGACCACCTCATCAATGTTATACTTTCCTTTAAACAGTCGATATGCCTTTACCGCTGCTCGGATCTCATCCGTGTTGAGCCATCCATTCTCTCGGAACTCTGAGCGCAGTTCACGCTTTTGCTCCTGATAAGGCTGGATGCATTCTTCGATAGCCGATAGGGAGCGGATATACTCCTTAACGTATTGCTTCTTCTCTTCGTATGTTGTGGCCATTAAAGCCCTCCTTAGTTACTCTCTTAATATATCATTTTGAGAGGGTGTTGTCAAGTAGTTTTATGGAATTTGTATCTTAAAAAGCTGGAGGATAAAACTCTTCATGAGGTTGTCTTTTTGTTGGTCGTTATCGCATTCTGAAAAAATGTAGTTATATGAGCTTTTGTGTTGGCGAACATCACCTTCAAGGCGCTTTACTTCTTTTTTCATCCAACGAGTCTGTTGTTTGTAATTTCGCGATTGTGTAATCTTAAGCTTTTCGGCAAGATCAAGCAAAATAAAGTACTTTTTATTGTCGAGGGCTTCGCTAGCCTCTTTAAATAGCTTGATATTTTCCATTCCCTGCTCGATGGTTACCGCGTGGTTAATTTTATCAGGATGGAGGCGCATTGCGAGTTTTTTAAATAGCTTGCGAAAGGACTCGTGAACCTCTATGTCGTCTTGTGTCATCTCATACTCAGACGGAGGGGGGTTTTCAGAGGGTGGTTGGTAGGGAATTAAGGCTTCACACTGAGAACCGCTTAAATCTGAAAAATTTGGCGGCAAAATTTTGGAGGGATCTGCGTTATAGAGGTTATCAAGATGGTCTCTGTTTTTTTTATTAAGCTCCTTGATATTCAAATTATGACGTCCTGCAAAATTTAAAAAGTGCTCGTGGAATGCGGTGGCAGCTTCAACGTTAATTTCTTCTATAAGATCCTTCTCATTGTGAATGAATCTCATCTCATTCACGTGACGTCGCCATCGTATCTTGTCGGATATGCCCATCCCTCAAGCCCTCTGCTGTAAGTAGAGGCTCTTTTACTTAAACTTAAAGTCCACCCGGGCACTAATTTCCAGTTCTGGGATACGTAAATGGTTGGCAAGGTTGTATTTCTTCGCGTCCTTGGCCTCGACGTACCAATCGGCATGTCCCCTCTCGTGGATGATGTCCAAAAAATAGTTCTTGGAATGTCCGCAATTCTTTGCCATCATCTGGTACACCTTCTTGTTTAATCTCTCGGTCTCCTCGGCGCTGGCTTTGATCTCTTCTACCTTTCCCCACTTTAGGGAACTCACATCGTGAATCATCAGGGTGGCATCAGGGTCCATGTACCGATAGCCTTCGGTGCCAAAGCTAAACAAGAGGGCTCCGCATGACATCGCTTTGCCTTGGGCGATGGTAGCAACCGGCAGTCTGGAGTGTCGAATGTCTGATATCATTGACATCAAACTATACACCTGCCCACCGTAACTGTCAATGATAACAGGTACGACTGGCTGCCCCGTATTCTGGGCGCGTGACATGAGTCCTGCAAATTCCTTGGCGGCAACCTCATCAAATTTTCTGACGCGAATAACTATTGGCAAGTCATCGATTAATTTAGGCTCTTTTAAAAGAGGACTAAAATGTTTTATTATATTCACTTCTTATCCTAGTAGTTTAAATGTTTTCCCTATCGCGTAGGTGCTGAATCCCCAGTTCTCATCATAATTTAGGCGCGCCATGTACGGGCGGTTAAGATGAATGCGATCCTTCTCGGGCTTCACTGCCCAGCATCTGATGCGTGTGGATTCGTTGTTCGAATCAACCACCTCTACAATCCAATAAAGCTTTCCATTCTTGGTTTTTCGGGGGGTAATCTTACGTGGAATGAACCAACAAATCTGAAGTCGCGGATCAAACTCTGAGATGGGTGGGATAAATTTGTCCTGCAATTGTTGGACGGTATCGGTACTAATCACCAAGTTGATGGGAAACACGCCGGTTAAATCAGTTTTAAACTGGATGATTTCCTCTTCGGTGAAGTCTCCCTCGGGACGATAGAGTTCGATGTTGTCCATCAGCTTTTTTAAATTCTTGGGACGCTCCACGATGCATGCAGACCAGAAGTGCTTGCGACCAGTGAACCTGTCATCTACAAGGTTGTCTAGTGCACCACCACGCCCCAAAGCGTCAAGAGCCTTCTTATTAAGCTTGGAATATACTATATCCTCCCGAAACAACAGGTCTTCCGCGTTCATAAAGGGTCGGTTTGCCAAAATCTGTTCGATGGCGCTGGCTCCAAGTCCCTTAATCGAAGTCAGGGGTTGAATTAGTGTCTTTCCATCTTCACTAATCTCCCAGACTGTCCCAGACTTGTTAATGTCTAGTGGTGCGATATCGAATCCAAATTTCTTGGCAATGTTGATCGCTTTTTCTTTTCGGGTCTCCGGTTCTTTATCGAGGAAGGCTGCCATCCATTCTGCTGGATAATAATGCCATAGCCACGCACACTGGAAGGAAATGATGCTATATGAGACTGCATGGGACTTATTAAAGCCGTAGCCTGAGAAGAACTCGAACTTATCCCAGAGTCTCTCGGCTGCGTCTCGGTTGATACCATTTGCCTCGCATCCATCCACAAACTTAACCTTCAATTTGGTTTTTATGTTTCCTTTGCCTGTTCCTTTCTTGGTCAAGACTTTACGCAGCATGTTTCCCTCATCGAGAGTGAGTCCCCCCAACTTATGCGCCAACAAGGCAATTTGTTCTTGAAAAATAAGAAAGCCAAATGTTTCTTCGGTGATCTGTTGAGCTTCGTCATTGAGATACTTAATATGGTGGGGGCTCCCCTTGGCTTCCACATATTCATCGTGCACATTCGCTGCCAATGGTCCCGGTCGATAGATGGAGGTGATGGCAGAGAGATCGATGATGTTGCGTGGCTTTACGCGCTTACAAAACTTCTGTGCGCCCTGCTCCGTGAACTGGAAAACTCCTGCCCACCTGCCTTCATGGAAAACACCCTCATACACCTCCTGATTGTTCATGTCTATGACGTCCGGATGAAGATGTGAGTTATAATATTCTCGCACTTCCGCGAACGTAGGCTCTTCTACTCCATGATGACGACGAAGGATGTGTTCAATACATCCCTCCATCATCTTCAGCGTGGAGAGTCCGAGCAAATCGAATTTAATGAAACCCATGGGCTCCAAGTGCCTTACGTTCTGACCTTCTGCCCATGGTGCTTGTCGAACTCCGCCGGAGTTAATGAGGGGCATACTTTTATCTAAGTCTTCGGCAACAACAATACCCCCTGCGTGGCGAGAGCATGAACGAACCTGTCCCACAAGACCCTCAACATGGGTCTTGACTGCTGGGTGTTGAGCCAAGTACCTCTGTAGAGAGGGGGAGAACTCCATCACCTCTTCCCACGTAGGGCTATACACGCCGGCACGGATGCCGTGCTTTTTCTTTGCTTCCGGTGTTGCCTCGCGCATCATGATAGAGGTAACTGTGTTGACCTCCGTAAAGGGAATGTTATACAGCTTGGAAATGTCCTTGATTAAACTTTTGAGCTGCAGTGTATTCCAGTTTGAAATCGGTGCGACACAATTTTCACCCCACATCTCTACTAGTTTTTCTTTAAGTGTCATGCTGTCCGATACATCATAATCGATATCAGGATAGTCGGTGGCATCAGAGCGCAAGAAGCGAGAGAAGAGGAGCCCATGTCTAATGGGATCCACCTGTGTGATGTTAAGAGCATAGGCAACCAGGGATCCGGCAGCCGATCCTCGACCGGGACCGGGCAGCATCATGTCCGTGGCGACGTCAACGATAGACTTCATCGTTAAGAAGTACTTTGAGAAGCCTCGATCATCGATTACATCTAGCTCTCGCTTAAGACGGCTTGTATATTCCTTGTTGGTGTGTAATCCCTTTTGCTTGAGTCCCTCTAAGGCATATTGCACTAGCGCTTGGGTGGCTGAGTAGCCTGCTGGTACCACAAACTCGGGGAGGCGCACCGTGTTGTCGGGGAGGAATGAGTCGATCCGAGCATGCGCAATGTGATGAGTTTCTTCAATGCTTTGTCGCACTACTTCATCGTCATATTCAAACCCACACGACTTGGCATAATTCTTATAGCTCTCCCACATTTGATCGCCATTCTTGGGGTACAACTCGTACCCAATCTCCTCAACACCGGCTGGCAATTGAGACTCTTCGTCAGCCCATGACGGTCGACCTTTACCAAGCCAGCCCAGCCTCTTATAAAGTTCACGATCTTTCCATGCGTCAGGATTTGGATAGTGACTGTCGGCAGTCGTAATGAGTTTGACTCCGAACTCCTGTGCCACCTGAATGATGTACTGGTTGAGTTCGTGCTGTTCTTTAATGTTGTTCCATTGAATTTCTGCGTACCATCGGTCACCAAAGATATCTTGCATGTTCATGGTGGTCTCACGCATGGCATCTAGGACGGCGTCAGCGCCTTCCTCGCGGTTTTCCCAATAGTTCCCCGCATATACGCCTCCGAGGCAAGCAGAGGCTGCTATGATGCCCTTATTGTACTGTTTCAGGAGCTTATAGTCAATGCGGGGGTACCGATAGAAGTTCTCTGCCTTGTAGCTATCGGATACAAGCTTGAAAAGGTTGTTAAGTCCCTCTTGATTTTGAACGAGCAACACTAAGTGACGCCTACGCCGGAGCATGTCTTGTGTCTTCTTGCTGTCACCTTCATCTTCAACGGTGGTGCCTGAAGCTGCATCCTTTTTGATTGAACGAGCGCGCTTCTTGTCTTCCATCGCTGTGGTATACTCTGCGCGCCACTCGTCTATCGATGGAATGAAGTAGGCTTCGCATCCAAAGATTGGTTTAAAGTCTTTCCCCTCTTCTTTCATCTTCTTGGCATGAAGTACCTGATAGGCTAATCCGTTCATGTTTCCATGATCGGTTAGCGCTAGCGCATCGCATCCGTTCTCATATGCGAAATCCATATGAGCAGCGGGGTATCCGATGGCATCAAAAATAGAGCCTGCTACACTATGTGCATGCAAACCCACAAACTTAAGCGTGGGGTGCGGTCTTCCCATGAATTCTCCTATTCATATGGTATTGTAACGTGTTTATGAGGCTTTGTCAAGCATTCTTCGGGGGTTTCTATAGAAAAATCTGATGCAAGAAAATTCCGATATCCACTCCAACTAGAAACATCAAAGAACCACGGCACAGCCACATGACTGGCGTCGTCCTCATTAACTGGCTCAAATATTTCATCAAAGTTAAAGTCTCGGGCCGACCATCTCTCGTGGAGGGGGAGTTTCTGGCTGGGGTATTGTTGGTGGGGTAAAGGGGGTAAAAATTCCCTTGTGGTCTTTTGGTTTACTCTTCTTCGACATAATTTAAAATCTTCTCCTGTCATGGTAAATGCTAACGGCAAGTTGTCTTTCACTGTTTTCCCTTCGCGAGAAAGAAAAAAGTTTTTCTCCTTGTGAGAGATAAGACGTCTGTGGTTGCGGATGTCGTAAATATCATAGAGTCCGTGTGGAAACGAGACATAATATTTTTGAGGGATGAGCCAATGAGAAATACTATAAGCAATTCTCCATGCGGAATGAATCCCGTATAACACAGACCACCCAAAAGAATCGCGGCGCGCACGGTCCTTTGGGTGGATTGGCACGTAATATATAGGTATCTCTTTTCGTTGTTCCGAACTAAATTTCGTAGGACGTCTATAATATACGGGATCATACGTCCATTCTCCCACTATTTTACGCACCGTGGGGGCTAAATCATCATTAGCCACGATCCAAATAGTGTTGCAGCCTGCTATTGCACACTCAAAGACTGCCTTTTGGATCGCGGTAAAGCCGGGGGACAATGGGAGCAAGCATTCTGGGGTGTGAAGTTGTAGGTCTGTATGCAGGTTGGCGACCGGGACGATTCCCGCTAAGTGTAAGTGATTCATTATTATTATTTTAAAAATCTATTATAAATTAGTGAAACATCCGACAGATTCGCCACCAAATCCTCTTCAGTAATGGCGGTGGTGGTGGAGGGGGTGTCATGATTTTCATCATTAGACGCCTCCATGCAACGGCGCGCTGATCTTCTTCTGACATGTGTTGTTCTAAATCTATAATGTTTTGGTTTTCCGTTTGGTCCGTATCCATTAAAGACTCCCTTCATTCCTCTTGATTCCATTTCGGCAACAGTTTTAAATCTTGCCATGGTTTCCGAGTAATCAAAATTTTGCATTTGTTCTTTGCTTAAAAGAGACACTGCGCAGGCATCCTTCACTGCAGTTGCTCCATCAATTCTTTCGGAAGGGTAAAACCAGATTTCAGATACAAAATCATCTTCTGTTTTAATGTAATCGATCTCATGTTTACCTCCCTTGTTGAAAGCTATATAATCATAGCATATATATTCGTCGTTGGTAAGCTCTTTATCTTTGGCAAAGCCGTGACAATGATCATCCCCAAAATAATGGCACTCATTGAAAGCAATTTCTGCTATCTTAGAGTACTCGTTGGCGCACACCATGGTGTTACCATCGTACCTCATCGACTGACACAGTGTGGAAAGTGGTACCTTGCCGTCAAGAGATAATAAAAACAATAGACGCTCCCATAGTAATTCTTTGCGGGCCCCCAATAGTTTAACGCCCTCAAACGTCGTTAAACTTTCGGTCTCGTTTGGTATTTTGAGAGCACTGAGATCCACCTCTGGTTCGAAACAATCAAACCTAAAGGGTCGGCGCTGTTCACTAAAAAAAATGGGGTAATTGTGGGCGTATGCATATAATACTGCCTTTAATGAGCTACCAATTACTATGTTCTCATATTCAAAAACCAATTTACTTCCTTAAGCCTGATCGATCATAGCCACCTTGATGCCAATTGGGATGCATGAGGTGAAATTTCTGGTTGTAGTGAGACCACCCTAGGGCATGTCCCAATTCATGCTCCAAGACGCGATCCCGCGGAGCATACTTGGGATAAATAAAAATCTTTGCTTTGGCAATGTGACCAGTCACCTTCTCTGTGAAGATTCGGGTTGCTGCCATATGGTTCTCGTCGATGTTCCCTTCGGGGAGGGTAACTATGATTTCTCCGTGGCGTGGGTCGGCGCAATTCAAAGTACCATCCATCCTCACTCCGTCAAATTCGTACCCGAGCATTTCCCAAAACTTAATTGCTTTTTGTGCGCGATACATCTTCACCTCGGTGCTTTCACAGATCCTTATGCGAGGCTCATCTTTCCATGTTGCCTTTTGCACCGGCACTCCAGGGGTGTAAGTTTGGACCGGGTCGATGTTGGCAACTTTTAAAAGTGAAAACTCTTGTGTATTAAAACAACTTAAGAATAATGCAAGAAGAATTCCCATGTAGTAATTAGGAATTTCTTACTTTTAACTAGTTCTTTATCTTGTCAAGAATATCAATTTCGTATTTAACTTCGTCCAAAAGAGTCTTCAGATCGAGCCCTGCACAATCAATCTTTCCCTTGCTGATGTGGTAATGACTCACAAATCCAGAGTAATTACCATAGGCTACTTCTTGAACATACTTGGTAGACGTCTTACCAAACTGACTAGTGGGTGTCTCATAGGGAATATCCAAAGCTTTGTGTATGGCTTTCCAGAGAGCCTTTGCGGCTTCAATCTGAGCCGGGTAGAATCCCATGAAGGGATCCAGTTTGCTTCCGTGGACCCATGCGTCCTCTACCATGGGTCGCTCCCCAAAGCCATTCTTTACGTACCAGTCTTGATACTTGGGGTAATAGGCATTACTAATCTCAACCCCAACGGAAGGGCGATTGGTTCTAGATGACCCTGCGTGCCAAGCCGCGTGTTGCATGTCCAAGGTCTGATAAATCGTACCATCATTATCAATGAGGAAATGAACAGAAGCCCCTCGCTTATTAAGTACACTCTGGCACGACTTGGATGAAAGGCACACGTCCCAGTGGTTAACAAAGTAGCGGATTTTACGGGGTGGTCTTCCTGAGTAGTCGTAGTAGTGACCGGGTGGCGTTTCTAAACCTCCCTTCTCTGACCACAGCACAAACTTGTCCCATTCAATGGGGTGGAATTCCCCATTATAAACAATGTAATTTGAATAGTGACAGTCATCAGGCTTGTAGTCATCTATATCAGCTTGGCGTTCGGTCCAAAGGCGCCTGAATGTGGCAGGACCGCATAGCCCATCGGCAGCAAGCCCACGAACACGTTGCCATTTCTTAACTGCCCTTACAAGCTTGTCGTCAAAATACTTTTCACCGAACCAGCTTGGCTCCCATCCGAGTTTTTTAGCCGAAGCCTCGTTGTAAAAGTGTTTGTCCATACATGGTGTGCCTCCATTTACTCCACCATTCCGACAACGTAATTGTCGAGAATCACATTATAAATAGTAGTTCCAACTGTTATCTCCTCGATCATGGCACGGTCAACTACGAGCCGTGAGCCGGTCGCAATATCAAATCTTGCATCTAACGCGCCCTTGACGCCTATAACCTCAACAAACTTTTGTTCTTCGGGCTTATAATCCTCTGGTAATACAATTAATGATTGCGATATGTCTGGCTTAGGTGGCACTTCAATTAGAATATATCTGTTAACGGGCGTGAGCATTTTGTAACTCCTGTAGTATCAATCTTTCTTGAATTTCATAATCTTGTTTGCTTAAGAAAAGGTCCTCTCTACCTGCGCAGTGTTTACAATACATCGTTAGGTGTACATTATTTCCATGCGTAGATCTAATGTTGCCTACGGGGATCCAGTAACACTCTCCCTTTCCTATGGTACACTTTCTTTTTAGAAGCCTTGCTTCCATTAAATGATTAAAGTTCATATCTTCTCCTAAATTGTGCACGTGTCGTTGGTACAGAAGCGGGTTCCGGCGCCCCCATCATCGTTATTGGTTCTCTGGAGGGGTGCGAGGTCGACCGTCATTTGTTCATATTGTTCCCGTGTAATTGCCTCATAAGGCGCTTGAGTGTATCCTGTCTTTTCATGCCTGAGAAAAGAGACTGCCTTGAGTCTTGTCTCGTATAGTTCGAGAGCACCTTTGATCTGACTTGCCTCCGATGGTTTAAAAGTGACCGTAATAGACACTGAGTTATCCGCCCAATAATGTTGGTATTGGGCTGCAATTTCAAGTTGTTCCCACATCGAGACATCCTTCTTTCCCTTTGTGAAATAGGGCTCATGTACAGGAAACTCGACAACAGCAGTGTTCGGAGAGTATTCATCATCTTCTACATTATAACCGGCTTCTCTTAGCTTGTCAACTAAATTTGAATTTTTGGAAAATCTAATTCTACGAATGTAATATTCATTCTCCGGAAAATGGATCCCCGGTGTTGAACCATTAAGGAGGGAAACGGTACCCGACGGCTTGATTGACGTCATGCGTATTGACTTGGGTATACATAGCCAATTAGAATATTCTTCATCTAATTGTTTAACATACGCATATGCCTTATCACACATATCATAGACGGCGCGCCGTCCGAACTTATTAAAAGCTTGTATAACTCCAGATTGTGAGAGTCCAATGCGCCGATTCTTAAGCATCTTGGCGTTGGTTTCTGGCCAATGTGTATTCGATAGGGTGATTGTTTTCCCATATAGGTATGCGATCTTTAAGGTACGTAAATAATCCTCAAGGTCCTCGTGTTTGGCGGGGTATGTTTCGACTAGGCAGCATAATTCAGCGTCTTCAAGTTGTTGTTCTACACAAGGATTAAAGCCGGCTACGTTCATATCATCATGGCGCACACCATCTTTAAAACGACCGCGTGTGCGCGCGTTGTTGAGCCAGATGTAGCCGGGCTCGCCATTCTTTTGACTCTGCAATGCGTGCCATGTATAGTCCATGCCCACCTGAGCGTTAAAGGAGTTGTTGGAACCCCAGCGGTGATGGTAAAGTTTTTCTTGGTCGTTCTTCATTTCAAGATAGCGCATGTCGTCATACTTTCCCATGGCAAGAGCAGCCGAACGTCGTACGTTACCCGCTACCACACACCTCCCTATCAAATTTTCGGTATCTACAATGTCTACCGAACTAATTTGCTCTCCAATGCTTTCGGTGTAAAGGGTTTTTAAGTTTTGATGAAGCTCTACTAATGGACGTGAGCCGGAGGAAGTGCCTCCGAAACCTTTGATGAGCGCGCCTTCTTCACGGATGGCTGAGGAATCAAACTTGGGAACCTTGCTCCCAAAAAAGAATCCATCTAAAAGCATCTGCACAGAGTCTACCCAGCCCTCTCGCGAGTCGTCAATCACTAGGGTGTCGTTGGTATACTCTGGCTCTTGCAAGGTGATGGTGCCTGCGCCTTCCGTGTCAAACCCCACGCCAACGCCGACCATCAATGCATCCATCATCCACGCAAAAAGGTATCCCCCCTTGGTCGAGAGATCTCTGGTGGATCTAAAGGCACAGTTAAAAAGACCGGCCGCGGTGCGCTCCTCCACAAACTTGGTTCCCATCATCCAGAGTCCGCGCCCGGGTGGTGTCCATTTTAAATTAAACAATCGCTCGTAAGCTTCCTTGGCTGTTTTTTGAGCCTTCCCGTCGTTCCATTCGAGTCCAAGTTGGAACACGTGCTGCTTCTGCATGTTGAACATGCCCTCTACAACGCGGCGGCATGTCTGCCACCACTCTTCGGAGCCGGTGGCATTCGGATCAAACTCGCTCAAACGTCGTGCGTACGTACGTTTAAAAGTTACATATCCCAGCGGTCCCCATGGGACAGTAGCATCTTTGTAGGGCTCGATAAAAGTATCTGATAATCTAAATCTGCGTATGTTTTCAATTGTTCTCATTCTGTTTTATTTCCTTTTTCTAAATCTTTCATACTTGTTTTGGAGTAAGTTTTTTTGCATACTGGCACTCAAGGCTACCGGATTAGTCGGAAGGACTCCGTTAGAGGTGGGAACTTTAGGCATAACTTTAATGCGTGCGCTGGAGGGATCCATGAATATATCATAGATCATCCCATCGGGTCCATTTCTATTTTTGGCAATAAACATTTTCCCTTGGTTATTTTGTTTGTCTTCAACGGTTCTGGAGATGGAGAAGATGAAGTCGGCTACGAAACATTTGTTGAAGGCTTCTGAAATTTGTTCCATGGTGATGACTTCGGCATTCAAACCGGAACGATTTGTTTGAGAGGCAGTCCAGATAGGGCATGCAAACTCAGTCGAGAGAGCGCGAAGTTCTTCATAGATAGATTCCAACTCAGTTCTTTTCTCCTTTCGGACTGTTACTGGTCTAAGAAGATCAGCATAGTCAACGATGATCATCCCGGGCGTTATACCCCTCTTCAAGAGGCGAGTGAGGTGAGACTTGATGGTATTGGTTGTCGCAGATTTGGTGGGGTATTCTTTAATGATAAGCTTTCCTTCGATATCTTTAATCTCCTCATAAACCTCTTCCTTAAAGTTTATAATATCAGAAAGTGGGTATCCTGTTAAGCAACTATCATACCGATTGGCAATAATTGTATCTTGAAGCTCTAGGGTGTAATGCACTACCGTCTTTCCCTCTTTGAGTCCTTGGGCTCCAAGGTGCACCAAGCAAAAGGTTTTGCCCGCACCTGTTGGGGCAACCACGACTCCAAGTTCGCTCTTACCTAGTCCTCCCCCGCAGATAGCATCTATCTCCTGCCATCCGGTGGTGACAGGGAGACGGTGCTTCGGCACAAAGCGCTGCTCAAAGTCAGCTAGGTAATCATAACCGAAATTAGTATCAGAACCAAGCTTAAGAGAGTCGTTGATGGTTTGCGAAATTTCATCGAACGAGCACGTTTGCAACAAGTTAACTGACTTAAGCATTGCCTCTTTAAGGTTTTGCTTGCGGCAGAAATCAAGAGATTGTTCCTTGATGTATAAGGCATCGGCGATCTCGCGAGCCGTAATCTTTACAAAATACTCGCGCACCTGCTTCTGTACAATTTTATCTTCGTTGTCCAGATCTGTGCGTAGAATCGTCATGACCGCTTCAGCAGAGGGGTGAGTGCCATAGTGATCGCGGTAGTCAACAATCTTCGAAGTAAACACGCGAAGATATTCTAACTCTAAAAAGCTAATGTCGAGGACTTCGGTAATCTGATCAGCAAAGGGGCGGTCTTCATATATAATCTGAACCAGCCCTTCTTGAAAGGACTTTCCATAGCGACTAAAGCTTACCTTTTCGTTCAATGTATTGTTCACTTTCCACCCATACTAAATATAACAACTGTGCCTCTAACGTCAAGCAATTTAGCACTCCGATGCAATTTTATTGAGGTGAGTTTTAAGGTCTTCCCAGTTCAATTCTCCAAAGCCATCTTCGCGAGTTTTGCGAATGATTTCTATCTTATTGAAATTGCATTCAAAATTCTCAATTGCATTACGAACAAAGTCTTTTGACTGGGGTGAGAGCATGGGCGAATAAAGCTGCATCATTTTATAATTGTGCTCAATTATTTCTTTTCCTTCGACAATATTTGTAAAGAATTTAAGTCTATTATTTACCTTGTCGCAAAACTCTACCACCTCGTCAATGGTATAATCCTTCTCTGATGCCAAAAACGAAAGGCGCTTTTTGATAGAGACAAGTCCAGCACCCCTGATTCCCACTAGGTTGTCCGAAGCATCTCCCACGATTGCCCGGGCGAGTGCCATATTGTTGGGGTGAATTCCATATTCTTCTATTACTCGATTGGTATTCATTAGAAGGTGGGCTGTTGGCCGATAAAGAATTGTCTCATCGTTGCACAGTTGAAGGAAGTCTTTATCGTTGGACACAATAATCTTTTGTACTTCCTTATAATAGTCCATTTGTGTTACGTAGGCAATCACATCATCCGCCTCTACTTCTGCTATCATAATTTGTGAGATAGGCATTTCGTTGAGGTATTCAATGAAGCGCGTTTGTTGCCAAATCTTATTCTGCAGAACCTCATCGTCTGTTAGGTTGTGTGCGGCGCGATTAAGGCGCAGGGGTTTTCTTCCATGCTTGTATGCGGCGTCCATGGACTTGCGCTTGCGCGAACCATTGGGACCATCCCACACCACCACAATCTCGTTTGGCTTAGTTATTCTTACTAGCTTCTGGAGAATCTTGATGGATCCTTTGGTGCCTCCGATGGGTTGTCCGTTGGTGGAGATGGATGGATCTACAATGTATGCTCTCAAAAACATATTGAGAGCATCAATGATTAATACTCTTTTCATAATTTATAACTTCCTGCTTGTTTGTTATTAATAGTGTAAACGACACGCTTGATACCAACATGTTTCATGGCTTCATGGCACATGGGGCACGGCTTGCTTAGGCGGTACTTGTTGGTTTTGTCAATACGAGCAACGTAAATAGTGGCGCCTTGTGTGACCTCTCGATCAAGTCCCAAGATAACTCCCAACTCTGCATGCACAGTGGGGGATCCCTCTTGCCTCTGCCGAAATCGATTTCCAAACGAACAGTAGTTGCCTTTGTTGAAGGAGACATTTCTAATAGAAGAACCCTTCACTAGTACCGCTCCGTGGCGATAATCAGCGAAGGGGGATTGGGCAGCGGCGCGTTGTGCCACATCAAAAAAACGGCGAATTTTGCCTGAGTAGTTATGAAAACGCTCTGTTTTTGAACCCGTATACTCGATACATTTTGTTGTCATATACTATATTATAATCGCCGACGGCGCTCTTGTCAAGCATTATTACACAGACACGGGTACTGTTAGATCGTCAGGATCCTCATAGAATCTTTTTGCATCCCCTTGGCGCTTCTCAAACTTTTGAATAATCTCTTCGTCCATGATACTAAGCACGCGCTCCTTAAAGTCAGCGTCAGTGGCGAGTATTTCAGCCCATTTGGATGGCTGAAACTTCTTCTCGTAACCGTCAGGCATCTTGAGGGTGTACCATGCGCCGGCACTTGCCAGACAGGGGGAGCCCTTGATGGCATCGAACCACGACTCTTCATCACGGATGCCCACTTCGTTCCCCCACAAGATGCGGAAGGCACATGAGCGACCCTGCGTGCCGAAGCGAGACTTCTCTAACTTTACCTTTACTTCTGAGCCGATCCTAAATCCCTTCTCGTCTTCGATGAATGATGCCTTTGCCTTTCGACCGGTGAGCCAGATGCGAAGCGAATACGAATAGTGCATTGCCTTTCCTCCCGGGGTCATGTAGGGGGTGGTCATAGCAACGATGCGAGCGTTCGGTCCGCTGGGGATATTTGTCTTAAGTTGGTTGAGCACCAGCAGGGTTGCCTGTTTATCGGCGATAGGAATAACCAGTTTGGACATTCCCTTTGCCAAGATGCGTGCCTTCATAGCCATCGTAGACTGAGGGTTAAAGTCTCCCTCCACATCTGAAACAGCAGGGGTGAGTGCCAACGAATCCCACACGAACAGAAGCTGCTCGTCAGTGGCACCCAATAACTCTTCGATGGTTTCCAACACGAACTCAACAGAGGATGCCTGAATGTACATTAATCGCTCTAGGTCGCATCCTGCCTGCTCCAAGAAGCTTGGGTCGATGGCTGACTCAGAATCGAAGTAGACGATAAGCATGCCCGTTTTCTGAGCGTTTGCGGCTATTTGCGCTGCCATGTATGACTTGCCTGTGGATTCAAGCCCGGCAATCTCCGTTACTTTTCCAACGGGAATGCCAGATCGATGACCCTTGCTAATGATTGAGTCCAGCCAGCGCGAGCCTGTTGGGATCCATTCTTTAACGGAGGTGGGGTTCTCTCCCGTCAGGTCGTGGGCAACATTTCTGCCTGCCTTTTTATTCACCATTTTCATTAGGTCTTGCATTGATACACGACCCGCTTTAGCTGTGGCTTTTCTTGCCATTATGCTCTCCTTATGTGTTTATATTATAACACTCTAGTGTTAGGTTGTCAACACCAATTTGTGGATCACCAGGGATCTCCAGACATTTTAAGGCTGGAGGCTAGCTTCTGAGATTCATACTTAAATCTCATCTTCATAATTCTTTTGTCTCCAGCTTTAATCCCAATCGAATCATTGCCCACTGGCACCACTTCGATTGGTTCTGACATTAGTGCTTTATATTTTTCGCTCTTGACAGGATCATCAATCGAGGCAGAGAATCCTTTACCCGTTCGACCGCGCCCAGTTACTTTAATGTAATAGGGGTAATTGGTGCCAGCATCCATCCAGTATTCTGTGAGGTGTTGTCTTATTTGTTCTTCGTTCATACTCTGCAGGTGTTCGTAGAGTCTTTCGCGCAGCATGTTTAGGATGTTTCTTCCAATCTCTTCTGCCTTCTCTCGCACTACTACATTGGCAGGCTCGCGGAGATAGAGCTTGCGCTCCCGGGCAGTTCCCGTCAATTGCAACTCTTCAGTTGCACGTGCTATCTCTGCCTGGATATATCCCTTCAGGTCCACCCCTATTGCGTTTCCAATGGCGCCTACACCGGGATTCTTGAATCCAATGTCGCCTTTTCCTTTGGTAGATTTGGCCGAGATTCCTAACAAGTCCTCTCCCCCAAACTCCAGCAAAATATCAGTGGGATTTCCTGCTGATACTTCACCCCCAGCTGCTTGTGCCAAGACACCGGGTCTGGCAGTCCACCACACGCGGGTAATCTCCCCGTTCCATCCATTCTCGGCTCCCCATTCCAACACTGCTTGGTGCATGGCATGGGCGCGACCTACTTGCTCTTCGTATTGATCGGGGGTCAGTTGTTCTTTGCGGGCATCGAGCCCCTCTTGGGCTTCTTCGCCGTTGGCAAACTTGTTCCAGTCGGATCCGGCGGAAATATATCCAAACACAATCTCATTAACATCTGCCGCTACAGTGTTGCGAACCTCTGAGATGTTTCTCTTAAAAGTTTCGATAATTTGTTGCATTTTCATTACCCTCTAATTAGTATTTCGGACGAGGAACCCATGGTTTTTTTATCTTTGCCGACATTCTTCATTCCCATTGCCCATTGTGTCTCGATAATCTCATAGCCATCATAGAGATGGCAGATCTCTTCACAATTATTATATGAGAGCACCCACTCTTTACGTTGAATTAGAATCTCGTGCAGCCCAGCATGATCAAATCCTGCATGGGTGTTGCCGTTGTCTCCGTACAGTCTTTCCTTGTCCGCACCGAGAAGATAGGGGGGATCCAGATACAGAAAGGCATCAGGGTGGGCTGCAATAGAATCTTTAAAGTCTCCGTGCCGCACGTGCAGGTTGGGTTCTTTAAAATCTTTAATTCTATCAATCGAAGAATCGGTGAACCTCGCATAGGATGCTCGCCTTGACCAGCCCCCACTAAATGTGGCACCAGAGAAGCTGCTTCTATTAATAGCATAAAATTTAGCTGCATTGAGCAGTGAGTATTGTGTGGCACCCCTCAGTTCTTCACGCAGCCTCATGAAATCTTCTTTGACTAGACCGCGCTTGTCGCCGTAGTCTGTGTGTGTTCCTCTTAGGGAATCTGCCAGCGTGGCTAGCCTGCTGGGGCTTGACAAGAGTGCTTGCCAAAACCACACCAGCGGCTCAAAGATATCATAACCGTGTACCTTGGTGCCACGGTCAGCAACTGCTAACTCAATCGATCCCCCACCAAGAAAGGGGGAGCATAGCTCCCCACAGTCTGGTGGGATGTGCGGCAGGATGTGCTTAATGGCACGGCTCTTGCCACCGGGGTAACGCAGTGGGGTTTTCACTTACTGGCCAGTGAGACTGGCGCTATAATAGAGGGAAAGGCAGCGGCTTGAATTTGCCTCCGCACTTCATCAATGAGGGTCGTCTTGCGATTATCACGATGAATAGGCACTTCCATTCGGCGGCATTGATTCCAATAGTAGTCGTTGTCTGGAGCCATCTTACTAATCTCATCATCGTCTAGGTGTGGATGATTAAGCTTGGCTGTCTTAAGATCGCTCGACTGCGCGTGCTTAGAATCATTGACCAGTCGTGCATCAATTCCGTGTACATCGCGATAAAACTGATCGTAGCTGTGGATTGCGTATTTGCCATTGCTATCGTAGAAGTATTCAGCAACCGCCAACATAGCCCAAAAAGTTCTCTGAGGGATCCTCTTGGATGCTGGGACGGCTTGTTGCTGTTCCACGGTAGTTCTAATTATCTCAAGGATAGAGATGAACCGTTGTCGTTCGGCGCGATCATATTCTGGTACCTTTGACATTGGCTTGTCTTCTCCAATCTCAAAAAACCAATCCATATCGTCATCTCTAAAGAATCGGTCTTTGGTGTGAACGTTACAAGTCATGAAAGCTTGTGTCATCCACTCGATATCACGCATGCGGCGGACCGCTTGGTCAGAGCATCCACTAAACCGTGGCCACATCTCAACAAAAGTACCCTCGCAGTTGTTTCGAATCCAGTTTGAAATATCGCTTTGATACGACTGTCGCGACTCTGTTCTGTTTAGCGGATCTCCTGCGTTCAACTTTCGAAAAATTGCAGGAAGCTTGCGGAACGGCGCGTTCTTGACCGTAACTATAAGAACAGTACTGTTCAAAAATGCATGCTGAAAATTAACTGGCAGCTTTTCAAACTTCACATTTACAAATTGGCGAGGCTTGTAACTTAAGTCGTACAAGGTGCCTGTAAAGGTGGTTTCGTTGTTAACAAATGCCATCAAGCCTTTACGTAGGCGATTTTGACCATCTTCGTTAACTGTGAGTTTTCCGGCAGCATGCAGCTTTTTATAACGCTCTGCGCCTCGGAGGTCACCGTGGGCTTCTGAAGCTTCGGTGCCGCTCACAATGTCCGTGACAATGATACCAGACACAGCAGTGCCTTCACTGACAGATTCAATGTATTCGTTGACAGTTTTCTTCTGCCACACTTCTCGTCGTTGGAAGTCTTTGACAACTGCCATCTTCTTATCGTTGTAATCATTTACAACATCTTGCACTGACACATTTTGTGCAGTGTTGGTTATCTTTCTAATCATTATTATCTCCTATAGTGTTAATGTGCATAGTCTTTACAGGTCCGTTAGTAAAGATGTTGCAGAAAGTGGCACACTTTATCCGGGGTGCTAGCGGAAAATGGATGCAGGGGGCGGATTTGAACCACCGACCTCCGGGTTATGAGCCCGACGAGCTACCAAGCTGCTCTACCCTGAACATAAAAATGCGGCACCCTATTTTCCTGACCGGGGTGCCAGCGGTCTCACACAAGCCGACTACTTGTTGGACATTAGCTCGTCAAACGCTCGGTCCACTTCACTATTTGTCTTTTTCGTATTATAGCGTGCGGTTTCCGACGAACGTGACTCAGCACTAAGATCTCCAGATAGCTGTTCATCAAGAATTGCGTCAATCTCTTCCGGGGTTTGTCGCTCAAAGAGACTATCAAAGTCAGGCATACCATCAAGGAGGGCGGGGATAGCATCCTTGTCTTCAAGCAGCGAGGAAGTACTTCTGCGCATCTTTAGGCTTGTTTGCGGATAGGCACCAGCCGCGGTGGGCTTGGTGTATGTAAGAGAGATATCAGTGCCTTCCATAATGTCTGTGATATCTCCGTATTCGGGGTCGAGGATATAGCCTAGAAGCAACTCGTAAGCGCGCTTTCCGTAGCCATAAACCTTGATGCCTTCTTCCTCGTGACCGCGCAGAACGACGGGCGAGAAGAATCTGGCACGAACAAACAATGACTTGGCAAGCTTCTTGCTTTCCTCATCATTAGTTGCAACTCCTTCCTTCCACAAGGAAGAGGCAAATTCGCAAATCGGACAGTTGTCGCCGAAGTTGCGCTTGGGGCATAGAATACCCCCTCTGTGTTCTCCCACATTATAGTGGAAGTACATTTCCTTAAGCGGATCACCATCTGAGGTTGGTACGATCCGAATAACTTGGTCACCCTCGTCGGGTTTAAACCAAACGGAGGCTTCACCTCCATTTCCCTCACCACGTAGTGTGGCAAGCTTCTTTTTCATTAGGTCCATATTGATTGACATGTTTTTCTCCTTGTATTATGTCTAAAGTATATCAAGCGTTCCTTGATATCTAATGTAACACTCTTAATCTACCTTGTCAAGAGTCTTTTGTTGTTGTATTGCGTTAGTGTGGGCAACGCAAAACCCAAAATCGTGTAAGTGCGTGTCGTATATTGCATAAGAAAGTTTATGAAATGAATTGTGTGGCTTCTCTTTGAGCATATCCACAATTCTCTTATGCAAACCGATCTCTTTCTCTAATCTTTCCTCATTTATACATAAATAATAACACACATCGCGCGGCATGTCAAGCTCAAAAAGCCATTTTTCTTGAAGATTTTTTGGATCCAACATCCCCACGGTACGGATACGATTGATGTTGGCAGGCTGTGCCACTTGTCCTATTTGAGGCTCTGTGTGAGTGAAGTAGTTTAAGTAATGAATTGCCGAGAAAATGGTGTTGTTTAGGGATTCGTAATAATTTTTAATTGAAATATTCTGAATGTGCTTTTCTATTTCTAAGTTCGACACGAGTGTTACCGAGTTTAGAAGCCCGGAGCGGGCGTACTCCTGCAGTACACCATAAACAGTGTTCTCTAACAGCTTGGGGATCCCCGTGAGTAGTTCCGTGTCAGGTTTGATGTAAAAGACATCCAGTTTCTTATCGCGGATTTGTTCCAAAATCCCAAGGATATAGTTAGAGCTATAGGATGCACCCACAACGAAGACCTGGACGTGATCGTTCAGATCTTTAAAAAACTTGCTAACGTCGGGGATATTCGCCTCGTACTCTTCTGGGTCCTTGTGCTTTTTCAATTTGTATTTATATTTGCTGCGGCGCTGAACGGTGCTGTTCAGTAAATAAACATTATAGTTTTTTTGGCTTTTAAATTTTTCGGCAATCGCTGAGGCAGCGTTTCCGATTCCCACAATAGAAATCATACGTTTAATTTCTCCAAATTATAGTAATCACTCCCAGCATTAACATTGACCAAATATTTATCGAGCTTGTTGTTTGAAAAAATTTCTTTAATCTCTGGCGCTAGGTGTCTTTCGTCCGCTGCCAAATCAATTACTACTTCGTCATGGACAAGGTGTGAAACAAATGATTTGTGTTCTTTGAGGTACTCGTCTATCTCAATTGCCCTATCAATCACTAAGTCAGCGGTGGTGCTCTGTATAATATAATTGAAAGCTTTGCGTTTGTCAACCTTTATTTTGCGACCCAGCGGAGTGTGGACATATTCATCATCATAATACTTATCAACAATGGCACTACGCTGGTACATCTTTTCATCAATCGATGTAGATTCCGCCTGATAAAGCCAACTAAAGAAAATGGTTTTGGCTGTTTCGCGGTCACTGACGGCGCCTTTGGGCAAAACATTCTCCATATTCCACGCATGAATATCGTAGGGGGGCTGCTCTTGTCCCGACAAGTTTAATGCGGTGCGTAATTCTGCACCATTATAATCGAGAGACATAAACCAATCATTATGAGGTTTCTGTAGCTGTCTTAGTTGCTTCGACATTGTTAAGATGGGAAACGAGTTGGTGTGGGTGGCGAGCCGACCCGTGACGGTGCCAAATAAATTATAATCTATGTTACGGGGTCCGTTCATTAGTCTGTTGGCGCTTGCTCGGTAAACTGATTTCGTAAATATACCTCTACAGTTATTGGTATTAAGATTTACTCGTTGGTTTTTTATTTTGTAGAGCAACTGGTGTGCCCGGGCTAAGTGGCTATAGTTGTTGGGCTTTTCGTGTGTTTCAAATACGTGTTTGGTAATTTCATTTTTTAAATGAAGAAACTTAACTAGAAAATCGTGAGGAACCAAATCAAAAAAGCAGTGCTCTGCGAAATTAATTTTGGCTAGTTCAAATGTTTTCTTAAATGCGCGCATCTTGGCGGCTGATCGTTCAAAGTCTTCTTGTAGTGAAGGGGGACACATTTCCCCAAGGGCGCGACCACTCCCCACAAGCCATGCATATTCAACATCCTCATTCACAATCGAGCCTGAGTACTTCCAAGTGCGCTCGGCGCCTATGAGAGGGGTACTGGTGTCAATATCGAAAATGAGTTTACCATCTTGGTAAATCCCAACGCACTTCTCTTTATCGTCGATGGATTGAAAATACACTATTCCGCCATTTGTCTTCTTACATTATTAATATAACTTAAAGAGCCCGAATAGTCAAATGTTTTATTCAAAAGAAGTTCAAAAATATCTAATCCCTCGGCAAAATTAATTTGAGCTAATTCTATAATATTGTCAATAATCTTCTCTTGCTCTTGCTGCGTGAAGTGAGACTCTTCTTCAATAAAGCGAATTTTACAATATAATGTTAAAAAATAATAATCATCATAACGTGTGTACAGGGCATCACGCGTGTAAGTGTTGGGGCGCCGGATCTTTAAGCGCGTTTGATCTGGGTTTACAACGACTGCAGTGGTGACGCGCTTTTGTCTGTTGGCCGAATAAAGCTGGTAGAAGGTTTCTTTAAAGATGTCGAAATAGTTTTTATGTGCCGGCTCATAGGCGGCGCGCAAGAAGGTATCTGTATCCCGCACCTCGTAAGGTGCTGCATATCTCAACATTGGTCCGGATGCGATGTCTGCTACAAGCCTCCATGGGATATGCTGATCCACCATAAACCCATAATTGGCACAAGCGTTTAAATAAAAGCCCCAATTGTTACTTTGATAAAACTCCTTCCACTTAACTTTATCATTGGAAGGATCTAAATCAGCAATTTCAATGGCAAGCCCAGATGCGTTGATGGGGCAATAAGTGCTTTTCATAAAAGCCGGCAATGTAAAGGGGTACTCTCTTACGGTAGCCTCGATTCGAGGCATTATCTTTTTCATAAATGTTGTAAAATTTACAAATTTTATATTCTCATTTTTTATCGTTGCCCCTAATGTCCTTACATATGTTGTTAGATGAGTTCGATAAAGTCGTTTCGGGTCGACGTAAGCCTTGTGTACATTCAAATTTGCCAAATATTGCGAGGTGGGATCGATCTCGTTCTTCATTATCTTCTTTTTAAATTGATAACTTAATTCAGTAAACGCATCCACAACACAATTAAGTGCGGTTGCCGACTTTAACTGCGATATGTCTGCGCGTATTCCCTTTAGTTCAAGAATATAGTTGTTAGCAATAATAGGGACATACATCCGATTGACTCGGCCGTAGAGTCTTTTCTCGGCATAACTAAAATCCACTAAATTAGTACCCGCCCGGTGGGTGTGGCTATAGTATACAAGTCTCTTGTTAAATAAATCTCGTGTGGATTCTCGGTTGTTTTCGGCAAAATATTCTGACATATAGGTATTCGTCCTTTAAATATGATTCATGATGGCTATGGCTTCGGGGGGGTGCTCCCACCAAATCCGGTTGGGACACCGACGCTCGCCTGACGCGGGTGCTCGGGTCTGCTGCGCGCTGCGGGGTTTGGCGCCGGTGCTGTGGAGGGTATATCCCTCATCTTGCTTTGATTCGGCTGCTTCGGGGTTGGGTTGACCGGGTTCGACTGGGGTGTGGGTCCTTGTGGGTTGAGGGTGATCTCCCCTTTGGCGCCCACTTTGGCTCCGGGGGGCGCCATAGATTCAGCCAAAGCTGCCTTGCGTGCATTGATAGGAATTTTCGTGTCCTCTTGGGACTGAGGGTCGCCGC
>NZER01000009.1 GCA_002690445.1 Candidatus Pacearchaeota archaeon | reverse complement strand
TCAGCACTTCCTAAGGCCCCACTTGAGAGTCCAGCTCCACTACCTATCCCAACTGCTCCTTGAAGTGCTGTTCCTAGCCCACCAAGAGCAGCTGACCCAGCACCTATACCAGTCCCAGCTGCTGTTAGGCCTCCTCCAGCTGCTGTTAGGCCAGTCCCTAGAGCACCTAATCCACTTACTCCTCCAACTGCTGTCCCAGCAGCTGCTAGGCCAGTTCCTGCAGCACCCACTCCAGCTGCTAATCCAGCTCCAATCGCCGCTAACGTAGTCAAGACAGCCATCCTGTTATCTCCTTATAAGTAAAGATCATCTATTAGCCAAACATTGAGCCCACTGCATCAGCTAACCCACTACCTAACAGGCCTGATAGGAACCCACCCCCACCACTTGTGCCATACGCAGCTTGGGTCTGCATATTGAGCAAAGACATTGCATACTGCATAGCTGGACTATACCACTGGTTGGTCCTCTGATATTCAGCAAACCTCCTATTCATTTCATCCTGCATAAGAGCCTGATCCAAACGGAATGATTCAGCATACCTTCCAGCCTCAGGGACCATTCCTACAGCTTGCTGCTGCTGATCTAGGATAGTTTTAGACAAGTCAGTCTCAGCCCTCTCACCAAACACATCCCACGACCTAGCCACTGCTCTACTACGGTCCTGGCTAGCTGTTAATCCAAGCCCTGCATAAGCTTCCTCTACACCAGGTAATGTGTATTCCTGCATTAGCCTCTCTCTAGCAGGCATTATCTTTTCGAGGAACATATTCTCAGTGTATTCTGGGTCCATTCCTTGGAGGGCTTGAGTTAGGTATGTTCCATACTGTTCCCTAGCAGCTAGATGCTCTGGACTAGTAGGTGGAGTCCAAGCACGTTCCATCCCAGGAGCCCAAGGTTCAGTAGGTCCATAAGAAGGAAAAGGCTTTCCAAGCTGGGGTTTAACCATCCCATACACTTGGTCCCACAGTTTTTGTTGCTGCTTAGTAAGAGTTTTAGTCTTCTTAATACTTCCCCCACCGCCACTAGACATTGTTTATCTCCTTTGTGTAATAGGTTTCCAGGGGCTTGTAACCCATTTTGTCTAGAATCTTTCCAACTTCAGGTTTATGAGTTGGATGGGCACAGTATATAATGTCAGCATCGCTAAGGGAAGCCCACTTTTCCCATGCTCTCCAAAGCCTAATCCCTATGGTTGTTCCCCTATATGCAGGGGCTACATACCAACCGGTTTCAATGGCTACCTTTTGAGACCTATCATGTATCCAAGGGATTACTAAGCCAGCTACAAAGCCTACTACTATACTATCGATAGTGGACACAAGTAGAACTTGCCCTCTTTGAGAGGCGTGTTCTAGGAGGGACAACTTAATCCAATCCTCATTCCAGCTAAACCCATGACCTGCTATGCACTCATCGAACTCCTGTTTAGCCAATCCCATTAGGGTAGGCATGTCTTGAGGTTGTGCTGGTCTCAGCATAATCAATCCTTATCAAACGCAATTATTGCGCTCTAGAATCAACTCCTATACCACTCACTCCCTGGCACATACCCAACCTCAAACCACCTAAGCTTGAAGGTTTCATCAGCTGTGTTGTTGGCAAAGCGGAATCTGATTTGAGAGCTATGAACATCCAAGTCAACCCTATACATAGCCAGATCATCAGTTAGAGTTACAGTTTCCAAATCAGTGAAGCTAATCCCCGCATCTGTGCTATAGGAAACATCAACAGTGTTCCCAGAGGCCTCGAACTGTAGGGTTAGCCAAGTAGACATAACCTTTCGATACTCGTCGGGAGTGAAATCCTTAGTATCCCAATGGGCGCTGATAGCAGTCCCGATTAAACTATAATTGTTGCTTGGATACTGGTGAACTTCCCCACTATCGTTGCCATACAGAAACAGCGGGAATCCCTTGACTGTAGTAGCACTATTCCAAGACGACAGATCATCATCCCAAGTCTCTGAATCTCCATCCCAATCCTCAGTGGTGGTTACCTGATACTCCCCATAGCCAGAGTATGTCCTAGCCCCCTTGGTCCAGCTCTTTTCCTTCAGGTTGAACTCAAAGTAAACATCTGGAACACTAGATCCAACTTGGGGAATATGCAGCCTAGCCCTGTCCTCGTTACCTATGTAAACCATAAAAGATGTTTCAATGTTGTCAGGGTCGATGATGTCGAATAGTTCATCCCTTATAACCCCCCCAACCCTTTCAACCCCCAACTCCCCTCTATACATATAAACATCATCCCAACCTAGAAATAGATGTTCCCTATTGTGGATATTCAGGAGAGCCCTAGGAGCAGCCAGCCCAGTAGTGGGGACAGCTGCATAAAAGGCAAATGGATAGAGGGTAGCTTGGGTATATTGCTGAATAGCCATGGAGTGATCCCCATATATAATCATATTATCCCCAAGCTTTTCAGCCCTAACAATGCTTGTGTCATCAGACAGCTGTGCATAGAGGTCTGCAAACCCTGAGCCACTCGAACTATGGTCCTCAGGCTTGCTAACAGCTGACCACCTAACTCTCTTAGGAAAATCAGTCCCCCCATCGGTTACATTATACATGCACAACCTAGAACCATACTGGGCTATCCAGTCAGGAATCTTAGTGGCTGTATTAGCTAACAACTCCACTAGGGCAGTTGACTGGTCCCACTTGCGAGGCTGTTCGATCCCATTAGCAAAGATGTAATAGTTCTTGGTTGCCGAGGAGTCATACATCCAAATACTAGAGACTGGATTGAGTATAGTCCCAGTAAAAGGCCCTCCAGCATCTGTCTCGTCAGTAAAGGTTCCCGCCACTAGGGAATACACCTTGGTGGTTGTATGGCATATAAGCACACTGTTAACATAGTTAAGAGCCATAACAGTGCCATTTAGGGGAGTGTCTACAGTCCCTGAGAACACCTTAGATCCAGGAGTCTTCTCCACAAGCCCAACTCCCATCCTAACCTCACTACAATCAGGAGTATGCCTCTCACTGATTGAAATGCCGGGCTCACTATAATTGAGTCCAGCAGTTGGGAGGGCTGATGTGAAGTATTGTTTTCTAGACATTAGGCTAGCTTCCAAATTGTATAGCGATAAGTGTCACCGTTGTCATTGACCCTATATCCAGTACCTACCCTAAACCCATCACTTAAACCAGCTTGAATCCCATCAGTTTTAGCGCTGTTATCGTCTGTATAAGAGTTAATTCCACTGTCAACACTAGCCTTAGAAATAAGATCGTAGTTGCCCCCAGCAGTTCTGCCCACATGAATTAGCCAAGTCCCACTAGTCAAATCAATCCCCACCCCTGTGATATCTTGAGAAGCAGTCCCATCTCCTGTGTAGGTCCCTATAGCCATCTGAGGAATACCGCGCCTCACTTCTATGTCATCTACATATTTCTTTCTAGCTGCTTCATCATCAGCAGTTGGATCAGAACTAGGGAGAACTGGAACCGAGCTGAATGTCTTAACCCCAGCTACAGTCTGATCCCCTGTTAGGAGCACTGCAGTCGAAAGGTTAATATCCCCTCCATCGGTCATCTGAATAACATTGCCC
Source organism: Candidatus Pacearchaeota archaeon (assembly GCA_002690445.1). Next base: position 11,554 of record NZER01000009.1, on the reverse strand, counting down.
AGAGAGTCCTTAACAAACAGCTCCTCATCCCCATCTCCTGGATCCTTGCTATAAACTATCACAACATCACTAACAGTAGTAGGATCACTTCCAGAGACTATTAGGTGGGCAGCTGTGTGGTAGCCAAAAGTAGCCCCCTGGCCTGAGGAGTCAAACTTATGGTCAACGTCCACTACCTCCCTGATTTGAGTCTTAAGCTCCCTAATCCTATCATCCCCTTGGGACTTAGGCCTAGATCCCAAAGGTTCAGCTTCATCCCAACTAGTGGTAGGAACATTAGCCATTAATTGTCCTCCTGGCTTAGCTTACCTTTTATGTAAGCGACATCTTCTTTTATGGCCGTTATCAACTCAAGGTCCTTATTACGTATATGAATCCGCCTACTACAAGCCTCTTTAATAACAGCTAAGTCAGCATCTATCCTAGCAACCATAGGCTTCAATCTTAATACTTCCTTAGCCATCCAACTAAGAAATGAAACCATAAGCAACTGAAGCAGTCCAGTAAGCCCAATAATCACATATCCATACCAAGGCATCAGAGGTTAGCCCCAAAAAAGATATCAGCTGATGATGCTTCAGTGTATGTTACAATCAATTCAGCATAGTCTGTATATACAGAGTCGTTTGCAGCCCCGTCAAGCGATCCCATCGCCAGCCCATGCACGTAGCCGGACCCGTCAATGTAGTTCGGCAGGTTCGCTGTGATCTGTTTGGTCACATCAGCATCACTACTGCCTCCATGATTTGACCCTGCTTCCCAAGTAGTGCTGTCAAAGTTCCATATCCAACAGCCATAGAAGGGTGTGCCACCACCCATTGCTAGGCCATAGCCCTCGAACTTGAGGTCAAGCTGGGTGACGTCTGCTTCTGTTTGTGTTATCTTGAATCGAAGGTGATGCCCAGGGATTGAGTCTACCCTGCTAACCCGACTATCATCGCTTGTGCTGATGGTAGTGAGTTCAGCCCCTGACAATGCGTCCTCGGTATCCATTGCCAATGTAGTAGGAGGCCTAGCAGCATCATACCCATCCCAGCCTACACCATCAGTTGAATCAGGCACATAGGTCTCTGTTGCCACCTAGGAATCTCCACGGTTGGTGCTGATTATAAGAGCCTTGTTAGGCATGTCAATAGGATACACTCTACGCACATCCCCTTGATCCTTGAGGAGCTGAATACTATCCCTTAAACTTGTTGGGGATGAGGAGTTTATGATTGTGTAGGTGTAGTCAAGATCATCATCATTAACACTCAATGCAAATGATCTAGCCACCTTTTTAGATTTATCCCGTTGTGCCATCGGAGTATTCCTAGCTAAAGTTCAAAGCACTTTGGCCAAAATAGTTGGCCCCATCCCAATAAAAAGAAATAAGATCAATTGCAGCAGCCCCTGTGCTAAGAGTTGGAGCTGCGCCAGCAGGCCACTTAACCGCAGCAGGCCAAGTAGCTGTCCTCGATCCAGCTCCATCTTGAACCAACTTAAGCACCACATTGCAAGGCCCATTAGGAGCGGTGAAGGTGTAGGTGCAGTTTCCAGTCATTGTGGATTTCTGCTTATTCCCAACTCCCCAATCAACTGTGTCGGCAGTGCTTGAGTTTCCATTATCGAACTCAGCGTCGAAGGAGACCGTCTCATTGAAGGTTGTTTCCTTATGAACAGTGATCTTCTCAGAACCATCAGTGCTGTCAAACACCATGTACTTGTTGGTGCTTTCAGCAATCTCAAGGGCTGCAGCATTGTTGTCAATGATTAGTAGGTCATATGCCCCAGTAGCCATATCAAGGTCATTGTCAAGATTCAAAGCCCCAGTCATAGCCTGAGTGCCATCTACCAGAACAAAGTCCGTCGAGTCCTTTCCATCGACTTGATCCACATTTAGATTAGCCACAACTGTAGTAGATGTTATAACCAGTGGGGCTGTGCCTATAGCCACATCAGATGCCAACTGGCTGGCTGTAATCTTAAAAGCCCCAACATCCCAGTTGGCTGTTAGTGCTCTAGTCCCATCTCTAAGGACCAACAACTGTAGGGAACCATCAATGGTATCCCAATTATCGTTAATCTCAGTTGCCCAATCCTGATCACCCTCAGCAGGCTTATTGAGACTATAATTAGTTGTAGTTGTGCTCATTTAACCCTCATGTAGTTTGAACTATCTCAGTCCAGGTGGTTAGGATCGTATCTCCTATGGAGGGATTCCCATAAGGAGAAGTTCCATAGGAGTCAAGACCGTAACCAGCAGACTCTGATGGAATAGGTATAGCAGTCCAAACAGTTGCTACAGGCACCTGAGTTACCCCATAAAGGAGTTCATAGGTCTGTTAGGATCAATGCCGCCAACAACTACACTAAACGGTTGGCCTTGAGGCTCCCAGTCCTCTCCACTGTGGTCGGTTCCAATCTTATCTTTCACCAAAACATTAAATATACTATCCCAAATCTTAGCATCCTCAACCTCCTTGATCCACAAGAAGGATAATGCAGTAGCCCCTGCTATTATCACTAAATCTTTCCTAAGCAGATCGGAGGTTTGGGAATCCGAGCTGAGATCCGAAGCATACCTGGAGCACCTAAGTAGGAGGGTATAGGTGCTGGAGTCAGGAATATCGTGAAGCTCAAAGAAGTCACCGTAGTCAACATAGTATCCAGGCCTACCATTATAATCATCTGGATAAGGTCTAGCTCTATCTATATCCCTCTCATGCACATAGTGGAGCTTCCTTGAACTAGATCCATCCATTAACCTTATGGTTTTGAGGTCTTTCATCCTGGTAGGAAAGCTATACCTCAACTGCCCCGACACCACCGAGGCACTAAACAACTTCTTCATTTCCTCAAAGGTGTGCATATCCCCTAAGCGCTCTTGAGTCCAGTTAATAATTTGATCTATAAGATCATTGCTAAACACCCCAACATCCCTACGAATGTTGTTTCTAACCTCAGTTCGCATCTCACTTAGGGTCTTAGCCATTGTAGGGTTCCTACTAAAGGTTGGGGGAGCCTAAGCTCCCCCACCAACAATTAACCTAAGCTTCCAGTGAGCCCAATAGCAACGAACTTAGCGGCTGTAACACCACTGATGTCAGTAGCATTTGCCACCTCAGCGCCCACTGCATCAGCAGCAGTAGCATTTTGTATACCAGTAATACCAGTATACCCAGTGCCGCCAGCCTCACCCAAGGCTGCAGCATTAGAGTTAGCAGTCAACTCAACAGCATTACCAGCATGAGTTCCACTCAGGGTGATAGTATGAGTGTGAGCCGCTGGGTTAGAGGGATAGTAGGCCATGATTTTATCATTAGTCTTATCCCAAACAAAGTTATATCCCCCACTAGGCTCAATCATAACCTGCAAACAGGTTCTAAACTGCCCACTGATATCGGTAGAGCTCTCCCCTCCAGTGGGGTAAGATGAGTCAAAGGCTATAGATCCAGTTAGGACTCCTAAGTTTCTAGAAATCCTCTCAGCTCCAACAGTGTCCTTAGTCACTGTAATAGCCATCAGGTATCTCCTTCAGGCTCTCGGCTCAAAGCAGTTAAGTGGGGGGAGAGTGCCGAGAGTGCCGTTTGCCTCTCCTCCCACATAGACTAGAGTTAGGGGGCAATTCTCAAATAAGTNAGAGGNAAGTCCCCATNANCCCCTGCTTCCATNGANTAGCCAATCTCAGGGGTGATGCCATTGGCGGTTTGGATGCCAGACTCACCATCCGCCAAACTCCTAATCATAGCGCTGTCTACAACAACCGATGATCCAGTTAGAACAGCCGCTGGTCCCCAAGTCTGTGCCCAGAAATAGTAAGCACTGGTCACATCAATCAGGGATACTCCAATAGGCATACCAACTGCGGTGGATGCAGCAGTCTGCTTAACGCTCTTGTACATGTTAGCGTGCAAGGAGGCTGCACAACCAGTAGTGACCGCCTTGACAATAGGATCATACAGGGTTATGAGACAGTTGCCACCTACATCAGCAGCAGGGTGGGATTTGATCTTGTAGGCAACCCCAGCACCATTGGTATTAGTGTCACTCACAATACTTAGGTAGCCTTCTGCAAACAGGTTCTTAGCCTGTGCAGTGGTCTTAGTGGTGACGTTTACAGTAGTGTCACCTGCTACTAGGGCAGTTACAATAGTTAGGTCGATCTGAGCGGTGGTAGTAGCCCCACCAAGAGCGGCAGACTCCAACAGATAGCCCTGATCCAAGGCAGCCCCTGCTGAGGCATACCTAAACACTCGGTCCCCTAGGACTAACCTAGTTCCCAAGGGGAGCTGCTGAGTGACATTCTCAGCATAAATATCCTGGGAGGGCATAGCCACTCCCCGTCCTGAACCCCAAACCATCTTTTCTCCAATCGTCTACTCAGGTACTTCCATTTGGGAGGGTTAGGACAACCCTAACCCTCCCACGGCAGGGAAAGGAAACTCTCCCTTACTCAGCAATAGTGTGAATAACACCTTGCCGTTTGAGGTTGTTACACACCAGGTTGCCGACAGCAACTAGGTGATGAACCTTGTCCTCAATTTGATCGTAGATCTTAATAGCATCCCCAAGCCTAAGCCACTTGCTTGGGTCTACGATCCATCTGAGGTTTTTAGTGTTAAGGAAGTACATATAGCCTGCAGTGCAGGAAGGCGACCAAGTGATCGGGCGGCCTTTGAAGGCCAACTCACCAAACCCAAGGTCCTGCATCCCTTTGTCAGGCATCTGAATACGGCCAATTGCCAGGCACTCCTCCTCGTAGAGCTCATAGGTTGCCTGGTCGGTGACGATGAGGTCGGGGAACCGACTGACTCCATCACCCAGCTGACCACAGTCGTTGAACATCGTTCTCATCCGTTTGATGAGATAGACAGATGCAGCCTCACCACTCATGCTGGTGACATTGTTTCTCCACCAGCTATAGGTGGCCTTGTTGAGACCTCCTATTGTTCCAGTAGTGTTAGTTACATCTACGATGTTAGCCAGACCGTCGGGAGCCTTACCTGAATCATCGGTTCCATCAGCAAACAGCTTGGTTTCCATATAGTCAATAACGCTGTTTCTGAGGTTGTCGATGTCCGCAGTGACCTTACCAATCTGCTTGGACTTGCCGGCGTTCTGCTGCTCATCCACAAAGTACCTAAGGATGTGGCCGGTAATGTACTTCCAGTCCCAATGAGTGGTGGTCATGTGCTCGGTTTGCTGCAGAGTAACCGCCTCACCCTTGCCAATACCTCTGACAGTGGGGTTGGTGGCATACTCAAGAGGCTCCTCAATCCACCGGCCTCCAGACTGATTACTACGTCTTCCATTCTTCTGCATCAAGTAATAGAAAGGAGTAGCATTGAAGATCTGGTTCTCAAGCTTGCTAAGCCTGAGCTGCCAAGTGGTTGTATACATATCACCTAGTGTGTCGGTATATGTAGGTGCAGCCATTTACTTATTCTCCCTTACTTGCCATGTGTTTGTCAAAGGCGAGGCTTGCGGCCTCCTCAGGTGACAACTCACGTGGGGTAGAAGTGGAGGATGGCATCCCTCCACGTTCGACTGTTGCATCAAGTTCAGCTCTGGCTCGCTTAGACTCCTCTACAGCCTTAGCATCAATAGCATCCTTCAGGTCACGCTCAACCTCTCTATAAACCCGTTCAGCTCTCCAGTTGGGGTTTTCCTGGGCTTTCTTGTAAAACTGGTCCAGATAGCCCTCATCCTCCCTTAACCTCTGATCGAGGTCTGGATGCTTCATCTTGGTTAGCTCCAGATCATGCTGAACCTGAGCTATGGCATGAGCCTTAGTCAGTTCATTCAAGTTCTGGCCAACCTCAGAGCGAGCTTGGTCAAGAGACTTTTGGTAACCTGCATTTACATCCTTAACTACTTGATCGTAAAGCTCCTTAGGAGTCATACTGTCGAAGTCTATTTCCTTGATGTCAGGCTCACTTAGAGAGGTCTGAGTCTCATTATAAGCTCTGTTCCCCTCCTTAGAAGCTAAGAAATCAAGGTATTCTGGACTCAACAGAGTGTCGTCCTGAGCCGATTGACGCCTCTCAAGTTCCCGGTTTGCCGACTTGAGAGATTCCAACTCCCCCCTAAGGGACTCAAGGTCCCCAGAGGTCTGGGTGGACTCGCCTGCACCCTCACCATTTTCGCCTGACATAGCCTCTTCGCTGGCCATCCTAAGCTCTCCTACTTAAAGTTTGACGATACTTCATGTACTGGCGGGTTAGAGCCAATTGGAGCATGTCTATATCCCTACCCACTACAGTGCCACTAATTACAACCTCGGGGTAGTGCCCCTCCTCAAGGTTGATAACTATCTTACCACACCTAACTGACTTAGGCTTAGTTTCTAGTTTGGTCTCAGCCCCAGGATCGACCAGTGGTTCAATTGACATACCTTAGCCTCCTACATAATGGTCTCTAGTCCACGTTTCTTGTTTTCTTCCCTGAGCTGATTCTTAGACTCAATCCAAACCGGATCAGTTCCAAAGTTTTCGCAGGCAAAAGGAGTAAATGTCGAAGCATTGAAGGCGGATATTTGCTTAACAGCCAACTCACCACAGACACTACACTTAACATCATTCCTAAGACTCGCTGGGACAGTTTCTTCAAACTCCCTCCTACACCTCTCACAAATGTATTCATAGGTAGGCATCCTTTAAGCCTCCAACCTAGGCATCCCAGACTGGACATTAGATGTGAGTCTCTGCTGCAACTGTTGGGGGTTATTCATCAAACCCTGTTGCTGGCCGGCAAACTCCTGTTGGCTCATAGGCCCGCCCTGGGTTTCCTGCGCCTGTGGCAACACCCTATTGAGATCAAGCCAATCAAACTCCCTCAACAAGGCTTGCATAAGATAGTCGATGTTAGCCCTGGGGTTGTTGCTGAGGCCTTGGATGATCTGCATAAGGTCCTCTCTCCTCAGCCTCTTAGTTTGAGGAGTCATAGACTCAACATCAACCTTTAGATCATACTCACCCTTAAGGGAGTCGGCATTATACTTAACCCAGTACAGAGCCCCATCAAACCCAACTACCTGGGCAACTCTCTCCTTAGTCCAGAACTTAAACACTACTTGCATAACCTTCCTCATCAGCACCTGTAGGAGGTCAGCCATCCCATCCCTTTTTTCGTCCATTCGGATTTCTTTAGCCATTTGGACTATTTGGGACTCAGTAGCTGTTCGGCGGGATGAGGAGTCAGCCTCTCCCATTTGCTGTCTCCCCAGTCCCATCAACTCTCTAACATCCCCTCTGATGATCTCCGGCCATTGAGCTAGGTCATGGGGCACGGAGGGTTGGATAGTGTGAACCCTGTTAGAGATTCCAGTGGCATCAGCAAACACAATAGGCATAACCTTACCGCTCACTAGCTTCGACACTTCCTCAGGCTTAAGCACCCCTCTCTCAACAATAACCTTTAGGAGAGCAACCCGCCTGTGCATCATAGCCTGAGTCCTAGCCTCGTTCATCTCTAACTGTTGAGGCTCAACTATCTTAGCATCGGGAGTAGCCCAGTAGTACTCAGGATCCTCATTGAACATTAGGTCTACATAGGGAGCACCATCTATCTGCAAAACATCATCAATAGGGCCTCTGATTATCTTAGATTCCCCTTGTGAGGTGGGGGCAATTACAAGTCTCTCCCTCCTCTTCATATCACAGATTTCATGCAGTTCGGCTATGTCTATTTGCTCGGCCAGTTGTTCGTGAAACCTTTGTTTGTTCTGAAAATGTATGGAGGTTTCTAAATGGGTTCCCTTAAGATCCCTTACCCCTGAGTACTTAGGATCAAGTCTAACATCCCTCACAGGTCTCAGCACTATATGGTCTAACCACTCGCAGTCGTCTAGCTCCCTAGCTCCAAAGGGCACCAACCACATATCAGGATCAACCCTACCTACCCAAGGCATCCCTGGTTTGATATTGCTGTTGTATTCAATCTTCTCCTTGCCGTCCCTACTGATAGATGTGATGGTAGCATCCTCAACACCTGCCCCAGCTAGGGTTTCGTTTATGGCATAGCCGAACTCGCTATCGTAGCCGATCTTAGCCACTCCCCTGCCACATAGGAAGGTGTCTAGGACCATTGTTTTGAGAGTCTTTTTGAGGGACATCTCCTGAACCAACCAGTTCACTACACTCTCAACTACCTTAGCATGGATGTCAGCCCCTGGATCACCTCTGATCCCCATCCTAGGGCTAACCATGATATAGGGGTTGCGAAAATAGATATTAGGGATTACAGTCCTAGCCAGAGCGAAGGTGATATTATATGGGAGGTATGGCTGCCCTTCAGTGAGAGGTTTGAAGTTGTTTCTATAATACTCCCTATATGTCTTCCAGCTCTTCCAATCACTATAGTCCTCCTTATACCTAACAGCCTGGTCCACCAGCTCCATCCACCTAGAGGAGTCAGGTTTAGACTTGTAGTTTTCGCGATCCTTGGAGTCAGGCATATTGGCTCTTAACTTCCCCTGCTAGGGATGACTTATGAGACTCTTTGGATTTCTGCACATACCCTCTGTAGGCCTTGCCCTTCAGCACACAGTACTTAACATACTCACCCTTCTTGAGGCCATGATCTGGGCTAGGACCACTGACAGTCCTAACCTTTCCTTTCTTGCGGATACAAGCTTCGAAAGCTTTTGGCATACCTAACCTCCCCTACATGGGTCAAGCGTAATTATTGCGCTCTAAACCTTAAGCCTGCGTATCTACATACTCACAACAAACCTCTGCACTTGTCCCTGTTATGTTTACATAAATATCACTACTGAAAACCATTCCCTCAGGGGCTCCAAATGTGTGGGATTTGTAGACCTCACCAGCTGCAGTAGTCCCATTCATCCCATCTTCCCACTGTATGGTTCCGCTAGCCCCTCCATCCCGAAACTCAACCGAGGTATCAGTAGTGCCACTTTTGATGCAATAGCTCAGNANCCTACCTGCATTACCACTCGTAGTAACCTGTGCATCACCTGTCTTTTGGACCCCTAGACTAGCTCTAAACGAAGCCATCAAACATACCCTCCTGTTAGTGGATCTCCATCCCACCTAGACTCATCTGTCCCAGTAGCACCTATCATACTATAGGCATGAGTCATAGGAGGGTCAGTGGACTTCATAATTTGATTAAAACTAAAAACATTCCCCTTAGGCATTTCCTTAGCAGGCTGGGCGAACTCGTAGTCAGGAACCTGAAACCCCTCGTCTATCTGCCACCCTAAGGCATCAATTATATCATCATGCTTGCCCATAGGGAACTGGTAGAGCTCATGTTCCAGCTCTCCCATTCCCTTCCTGATGTGTAGGAGGCCATTCTCAGCAATGGGCTGGAGCTTCATAACCCTACCGGCCTTAGCATTAGCCCCTTGAGACCTAACCTCCTCCACAATATAATGTTTGTTTCTCCGAGCCATCTCGACTCTCATACCTGCGGCTAGCTCAGGATACCTGTTCTTTTCAATCCTAATCCTCAGAGCGTTATCTTGGTCAGCTAGGTCTAGGGCAGCATTGATTATCTCTGCATGGGTCATTCTACCCCGCCTATATCTCTTAACAAACAACCCTTCCTTGGACATAAACCCACTCAAGGCCACTGAGTAGTCCTGGCTGGACTTACCAGTGGGGGGATCAGCGGGGTCTACTGTAATAGTACAAATCCCCTCCTTAGGCAGGTCCTTCTCCTCAAAGTAGTTAATCCACTCAGGCCTGAACTTCATTTGAGAGGAGGCTACAGGTTGATTGAGATAGAGCGCACTAAACATATACTGTCCCATATCCCTGCGAATAGACTCCAAGGTTTTTGGTGTAAACCTCTTGTAATTAGGGTTGTTGGTTGTTGGATCAATGGCAGGGACATCATAGACTGCGAACCTACCTCCTTCGACCTGTGCCTCCTCCTTGATATGGTTAATTAGGTCATAGAAAGCCCACCTCGTTCCGATTACTATCCTCATCCCACTAGCTACATCAACTAGGAGTGGGAGGGTTAGCTTGTGAAACCCGATAGCTTTTTCGATCTCATCCCTCGAAGGTAGCAGCTCCTCCCCACTCAACTCATCCTTCTTAGGAGCCACAGTGTCGTCCTGGATAATTAAATCAAAATGCCGCCTAATAATACTGGACCCTATCCCAGCAGCCTCAAAACTCCCCTCAGGATACTCCTGATCCCTCTTGATGCAAGCACACCTATCACTCCACCTAACCTTATCGAATTGGGGGATTAGCTCAGGAAACAACAAGTGAAATGTTCGATTGGATTCAACTATCCCTTTGATAGTATGGATAGTTTTCTCAGCGTTTGTGAGGGAGTTACTAACAACCAGAGTTCGGAGGTTGGGGTTTACAACAGTTTTCCACAATGGGTAGAAGGTTGCAGCTATGGTGGTCTTGAGGTGAGACCTAGCCATCACTACTAGTCGATCCTCACAAGGGGTGTCTTGCATGAAATCACACAAAGGCCCATGAAACAGAGGATCAAACCACTCTGGAGGCATCATGGTTTGGCAGAAGTACTTGAACCTCTGCTTACACAGGTTCTTAATAGCCCCAACCTGATCGCCATTCAGCCTAACCTTGCTCACTAGCCTCCCCCTCAGATCTCATCTCAACTAACGCAGTGTTAAGCATCCCTGCCAAGTCCCCATCAACCTCAACCATCACATCGGCCTCGATCTTGTCAGCTGTCTTAATCCCCGCCCTATCCAACAGCTCCCCTGCGGCTCGCAGCTTAACCTGCTCCGACTCCGCCCCATCCCTCAACTCAACCAGGGTTTCAATCGACTGCTTAATCTCCTCACCCAACTTTTCCTTGTAGTTGTAAACATAAGTTTCAACCAACCCTTTGTCCATCTCTCCCTGCATCCTCTCCATCTCCTCCTTGAACTTCGGAGAGGAGGCCACTACTCGCGCTGTACTCAGAGAGAACCCCACCACCTCTGCAGCATCTACAACTGACGACCCTGCAGCCATAAGCCTAACCATCTCTCTGTGGCGGGAGTTTAGCTTCTTGGGACCGTAGGAGACAGGTTCATCAGGGTTGGCGCGGGGGACTGGCATATGGGATTCTCCGATTGGCGTAGCTTCGCCTAGGGTCATTGTATCGGAGTCGGGTGTAGGAGTCAAGGATAAAATGGTGGATTGATATATATGGGATGATATATATCATAGTTCGCCCGAGGCCGCCCAGGATCAATCCTAAATCCCGTGTGGGCAATGGAATGGATCGAATCCCAAATCCCGACCACGCACACCCTAGGCCCCATAGGATCAATCCTATGAACCGATTCCCACGCCAATCATCCCCAGCCTCTAGGAATGATATATATCAAACTTTTTTTGCTCTAAAAACTAGAGCTATGCCATATATAATACTATCCATACTTGGGGGGGTGGGGCGGGGCTAGGGGACATACACAGTGTGACCTATCGGGAGGATACATGGATCCTATCCAGTCACACTCCCAAGGCACCGGTGGTATAGCACTCCCCAATGGTATACCACATGCTGCTTGGCACACGAGTTGCTATGTATCTCCATGTTGTATCGCTCATTGGCAATTTGGTGCACT
>NZER01000008.1 GCA_002690445.1 Candidatus Pacearchaeota archaeon | reverse complement strand
GCTTTCGTTTAATAATATCGTAAGCAATACCAGATGTGTGCATGCAACGCATATAAAGATCATAAGCTGAATATTCCTCCTGTAAGTCTACATACTCTTGTTTTTGTTCTCGGACGCTTTCTACCTTTTGTTCCATGGAGCCCACGTCCTTATAAAGCGCTAGCGTTTGTTCGTGACACAACTCATATTTGACCTCAGCCTTTTCTAGTTTGGCATTACACGCATCAAGCTCTGTTGTAAACTCTTCAAAGTTTTCAATAGCTTCCTTGTTTTCCTCGTACTCGTTCTTTTTGTCTTCTAGTTCTTTTAGTTCATAACCCAATCGTTCTATTGAAGCCTGATTCTTTTCTAGAGAAAGATTAAGATCGGCAACTTCATTAATGATCGATACTCTCTTTTGAGTTACGCGTTCGTGCTTGTCAATCTGCCCGGCAATAAATTCTGGGCGCATAGACTGAATTTTTTTATCCAAAGCACTGAATGCGAGTTGTGTATCTTTTTGCTCTTCTTCCACATGTGGAAGATTGGCAACAGCCACATTGGCATCGCGAATAAACTTGCACTGTGGGTAATCTGTGCCACACGGAATCCCGTCGAGTAACTTTGCCTTGCGCTCAATATCTTCTATCTGTTGCAACAAAGCAGCAACACCCTCGGCGCTTTCTTCCTTCTCTTTCTGTAAGCTATCGATAACACCTTGCTGTTCCGAAAGGGCATTAATGTTTATCTTGCCCAGGTACTCTTCAACCTTCTCGGAGATACCCCTCTTCACACTAAGGTCTACGCTGTATTGTTTATTTTCGCTTTCCAAGGATGCAATTTGAATTTGCTTCTTGCGAATCTCTCTCTTGGTGTCAACAACGTTAATGACCTCTTCTGGAATTGCGTCGATGCTGTTTTTCAACTCTTCGCACGTTTGAATTGTTTGATCCAATTCGATCTTTAACTCCTCGCAATTGTGCTCGTGGGTTTCTAATTCGCTTCTTTTGGTTTTGAGATCGCCGGCAGCTTCTTCTATTTCCTCATCATAGTTGCGTGCGTCTAGACGCTTTAGAGCGCCTTTGAGATCGGTGCTGTCTTCCTTGGCCAACTTAAACTTCTTTTCAAAGATTTCTAGATCAAGAAACTTTGCAATGATTTCCTTTCGTCTCGTCGAACCTTCGTCAATAAAAGCCAAAGCTCCGTGCTGGGATGCCATCGACGAGATTAGGAAATCGTCAGACGCACCGAAGTGGCGACGAATGTTTGCGTCTGTGAGGGGGCGACTCAAACCATTTAATGATATCGTCTCGCCGGCAACCTGATCATACACTTCAAAATTCAAATCAGTTTTAGCTTCAAGTGTCTCTTCGCCCTTTAAGCGCTTAATGTATTTCTCCGCCGTTCTCTCGATTGTATAGGTTTTATAACCCACACCAATCGTTAGTTTTCCTCGGCACGATTCCTTATTCTGGTTAATAACATTGAGATTCTTGCGCTCATTTTTCGAGGTTGTATTAAAAAGAGTCCACAACACACCGTCAATAATAGAACTCTTCCCAGAAAAGTTCTTTCCAAAGATCCCTGTAATCCCATTAAGTTCATCAAATGATACACTGTTACTTTCTCCATAATTAAATAGGTTGTCAAATTCAAAGTTTACAAGCTTCCAATTGACATTTCGAGATATGTCTTCGCTGTCCTCGACCACCTTCTTGTATTTGCGATTGAGTTCGTAAACCTTCTCCATTGTCGAGGAATCGACTTGGAAATCCTTAAGATACTCGTCCATCAACTCTTCTTGAATGTTGACGTCACGAAGGTTTTCTGTCTTGAGTGTGTCGGTTATCTCTGACACATCGCCGCGATCACCGGCAGCCCGGTTAAGGAAGGTTATGACTTCTGGCTTAAATCGGTGCTTGGCAATGTCCATCGCACGCTTCATAACATTGAGCGGCAGATTGTTGTTGCTTACGAGTCGAAGTCTCGCGCCCTCCGGGACATTCGCTCCCTTGGGCATGCGACCTTTCGGCGTGAGTTCCAGAGTGATGAACGGCTTTGGATTCTTGAACACAAACGGCTCGACGTCCCAGTCAGTCTTTGACTGGATATCCCAAATAAGAATACCCTTGTCGTTTGTCTCTCCGTGATTCTGTTGGACGGTTGAGCCTGCATACCAAATGCGCCCAGCATCGTCAAGAATTTGACGACGATGAATGTCACCAAGCATAGCGAAATCAAATCCATCAAAAATCTCCATCGTATCTTCGCCGTTCAGCATGACCCAACCAATATCTGTCTTGCAGTTACTGATTGAACCGTGATAAAGAGCGATGTTGATCTTATCTGAATTAGTCGGCTTGATCCAATTATCCCGATCAAACACCGAAAGAACATTCAGGCACACATCATCGTTGATGATGGTCTCTCCCGATTGTTTCAGTAGGTGAAGATTGGCGTGGTCCAGTGCATTAAAAATTGGTGTCAAAGCATCTTGACGGCTGCTGTTCTTTAAGTTGCCGTCATGATTACCTAAAATCACATACGTTGGCGCAATGTTCGCAAGATTCTCAAAAAGTTGCGAGCACATGTCCACGTACTCTGGGGAGATTTGCGTCTTAGTATGTGCAACGTCTCCACAGTGAATAATATAATCGACTTTTTCTTCACGCAGCTTTTCATATAGCTGTTCAAAGATGACTCGATATTCGTAATGATATTTTAAATTTTTAATGTGCGTGTCGCTAATATGAGCAAACTTCACATATCCTCCAGTTAATTAATATAGGGCACTCCAAAACATGAATGTAGCATGATTGGCAAGATAAACGTGCCCAAACACACACCAATCTCAAAACACACCACTCGTACAAGTGTGTCTACAATACAATACATTTTGCCCTCATATGTTAATATACCACGTCAAGGCTAGCTATGCAAGCTTTTTCTTTCGATTTTTATAGTTTTTCCACGTGATCTTGCTTTCTCTAAGGCTGTCTGCGTGGTCTTTTGTTTTCTGAATCAGTTCTGGATCTATTTCATCGTCGTCGCCAACTGTTATTGTTATTTCTTCGTCAGGTAAATCAAGGGCAGTTTTTTCTCCACTCCCCATGAACTCTCCATATTGAGACTTATAATAATCTTCAGCAGTCATTCCTAGTTCTGGTAGCATGTAGCCAGGTTCAATGTTTCCGGGCTTAAGCATGACTATCGCTTTCTCAGTCCCAGATCCGGGAACTACCTCCAATTCTGGAACTGCGCGCAAAACAGCCATGGCATCTATCATATCTGATCCAGAATAAACATCAAAGACTTTGTCAATATTATCATCCGGGGTACCTTGATATTTGACCTGCGAGAGCGAGGATAAGTTTTCAAGATCGATATTACCATAACGCATAATCGGCTCTTCGCCGCGCTCAATTCGTTCTATGTTTGCTTTCTTGTCCAGAAAAGCTTGCACAGCCAAGCTATAACTTGGAGGAAGTACCGTTACTTTCCCCTTTGTTCCGGGATAATATACTGCCATATCATCTCCCTTTCCCCAAAGAAATCTATATCTATTATTTAACTGAGTGGCAAAATCTTCTAACCGGGCTTCATCGGTGTTTGCGGCGGCTATATTTTGTGCCACTCTCGCATCGTTCTTAGCGGCTCTAGTATCCTCATAGTCGCTCACCTCTCCTCCGAGGGCGCCGGCAACTGTGCCTAAACCAAGGGCTCCAAGAGAAGCATCGCGGATTTTCTTTTTGCGTGCTTTCCATTTTGCAGCCTTCCAGTCTTCGTCTTCAGAAATTAATCTCTCAATTTCTTGATCAATATAATGCCCCAAGAGGCGCGCATGCACCTCTTGTAAGACGATCTGTCGAAGTCTGGCTTCCGCAATTTGCATTAGACTTTGCCTTGCCAGCCCGTGCCACCTTCCTCTTTCTCTTTTTTGCCAGCCTTCTTGAAGCGCTTGGCAAGAGCTTTGCGTTTTGGTGTGCACGTGCTCTTCGTCATCGGAGTACAATAGCCTTTGTGTTTTGGATTGACTGCCTTTTGGATCCAATCTTTGTCTTCTTCAATTTCTTCTTCGGCAAGAGGCGCCTCCAAGGGCTTCTCTTCCTCTTCTTTCTCAGTCAATACAGCCTCAAGCTCTTCTTTGATGATCTGTTGGAGTTGAGATCTGGTGACTTTCATCTTACTATTTATGGCTCTGTTTGGTGGGGGTGTCACTATGGTCAGCTTCGGGCGCTTTCACTTTGGGGTCTATGACCTTCTTGGGGTCCTTCTTGGGATCCTTCTCGGCAACGTCTGTCTTCTCGTCCATAAAATATCGGGGGTCGATAAATTTCTTGTTTTGTCGGTATCTCATAATATTCTCCTATACTGCTGAGAGCAAATTCAACAATAAATAGTTGTCTCTATCGATAAAGGATGCGTTATTCTTTCTATCCTGGAATACTTCTCTCGGCATCGAGCCAACATCTTCGTATCCAGCCACATCTATCTTGTATAATTCAATATCATATTCCAACAACATCTTGATGATCCTATTCTCTTTCTTTCTCGCATCTGGATCAAGTGCCATGTAAACCGGCGTATCATTAATCACAATTTTGCGGATCAATTCTGCGTTTGATCGGAGGGTCGATCCCAAGATGGGAACGGCATTGCCGGCAATCACCGCATCAAAAACACCTTCCGTGAGAATCAGATCCTCGTTCCAGTTCACAAATAGCTCATTAAACACTATATCCTTGGACGCTCTTGGGTTTTTATACTTGTAGGAGTCTCCACTATAGGACCGGGCAATAAAGTAGCTACAATCGCCATCCTCGTCGAATGAGGGTATGATAATTCTGTTGCGGTATTCACCGCTTAAACAATATCCCATTTTCCATTTGAGGATATCGTCTTTGGTTATGCCTCGCTTCTGTAAATATCGAAGGGCATAGATGCCTGTGGCTGGGATCTTGTTGGCTGTGAGACTTACGAATTCCTCTGGGATCTCCACTTTTGTCTTGTTTTCCTCACCGCGTCGTTCCACAAATAGGTCAGCAAATCTTTCAATATCTGTCCGGTCCGATATTCCGTCCCATTTTTGTAATTGCAGATACGAACCAAAACGTCTAACAAGACGCCTAATATTACGACCCCGATAATCACAGACCCAACAGTGAAAAGCATTTTTATCCAGATTAATAGCGAGTTTATGCTTGTAGTGATTGCATTCCGGACATTTGAAATAATGCTCGTCTTTGCTGGTTTGGCGGTGGTCCCCAATAACTTCATACAGTATCTTTAGTGCTTCTTTCTTGTTCACAATCCCTCAAAAATACTATAGCACGCTTGGATGCAAAAGTCAAGGAAAAAGCCCCGCCGGAGCGGGGACTATAAATATAACCTTTTTTATTCTTTGTCAACCTTTTCCTGGGAAATTTTAACCCAAGCGCTCCACAATAATGGCACCATTAGCCAGTGTAAGCACAGCAGCCAGCTTGCTGGTGCGCCGGCTAAAAAGGCGGGATGAACATGAGTGCCCAAAAAAATAAAAAGCAACGGAAACAATATATCTTCTATAATTTCCCAAACCACAATTATTGTTACCAGCGCAACACCGTGCTCTTTTAAAGTATCCATCAAGGTGGATAACCTAAAATGCTCTATCTTGTGTTTAAGTCTGTGCTTTAGCCAATTCCAGATTTTTCTGCTCAATTATATCTCCTGCCTTGGCCACCACAATCGCGTCGGCGCGATCATAGGACTCAGGTTTGGGGTTCCCATGTTTTGTATATTCTACATGAAAGGCAGCTTCGTTCTCCAAAAGGTGTTTTAGAACTACCTTTTTTGCTTTCTCGCCGCGCTTTACTTTGATGCCACAGTGCTTGCGTGCAGAGGAGGCAGCAACATACTGTGGTTCTAAGTCAAAAAGTTCGTAGACCATCCACGACACGATGCCGTTAAATGTCATTAGCGTTGAAAGGGTCTTTGCAGATGACTTCCCTCGCATAAACATGTGCAACGGTTGTTCAATATAAATGTGCTCAATAGGATATTTAGATCCTCCCCACCCTCCATCATTGTCACACTGGTACGCTTCATATAAATCTTCTAGGTACTCTCTCAAAACGGTAGCCTTTTTAAAAATATTCTTATGCTTACGCAAATCAATAGAGCTATAGCGCAACAGTTGACCATCGCCAACTACTGCGAAGCCAATAATACTCGTTGATACATCTATTCCTAAAACCACATGGCACCTATTATGTGTTACATATCTATTTTTAGTTTAAAGGAGACATCTTGATCTTCTTCCTTTAAAACTGGAGCGGGAAGGGTTGCAATCCCAATAAGATTCTTATTATCATCATACACTGCAATCTTGGAAATGTATACCTGTCTTTTGAAATTTGCTGCATAACCAGCGCGGCTTGAGCTTACCGTGTTTTTTATTAGTCGGGTTGGGTTTTCCTCAAAGACGTGCGATGAGGTGAAGTTCAGTTGCTTTTGGTTATATTTTAAAAATGTTGGATTATTAGAATAGTTTACTTCGCCTCGTCGTGCGTGTGCATACATGGTAACTACTTGTGTCTCTGTAGTTCCATCAAGTGCCATTTTAAATGAGGCGCGGGTGAAATCAGGTGCAGCAGTCGCAGTATTTATGCCGTCGCGACAGCCGGCACCCCAATATTTCCACTCGGCGCGCTTAGCGGTGCCGGTGTCCTCCCCCACTCCAAGCGTGCTGGTTGTCAGTTTCCATGAGCCCGTGAGTACTATGAATCCTTCGTTATATAATATAACTCCAGCCACGGAGCCAGAGCCCACACTTCCGGGGGGTCCTGTTTGAATCAGTTCTCCATTCTCTTTGGGATCCTGTAATTCTCCGACTAGAGAGCCGGTATAATACCATTTAAGAGATACTGTGCCGGGTTTTATTTTAGAGCCATAAAAAATCGAGGGAATCTGAATCAAATTTAAAGGTTGTGTGTCTTTGTTTCCGTAGTGAGATTTGACTACATAATGTTCGCTAAGGATTCCGTATAGGTTTAGAAGGTTTCGAATGGACCAATATTGCATGTTGTGTTGGCACGTTCCCTTGGCTTGCTGAATCGTAAGGTTTCCCGACCCAGACGGCGTTGCGATATATGCTCTTCTAATTGCCGCGTACTGGGGATAGCTTCCAGTAATCAAATTTCCATAGGCAAATTCATTATTATACACTTCGTCCGGCATCGTCCCGGTGATCAAAAGACTTAGGCGTGCACTATTCTTAGAAAGATATGGAAATATCGGAGTGTTGTAGTTGCGCGTCTTGACAGCCTCAAAGGAACCTGAAAGCCGATCAATGTTATACTCATATAAATTGAGGCGCCCCGTCTTGGTCATATAGACGTTTCCCGGAGATGCTGATGCGGACTGAAATTGCCCAACTTGGCGACCCTGATTGTTGTAATAAATCTCAGAGTCGTAAATGAGGAATTCGCTGCGGGGGTGAGCCTTCAGTGTGTTGATTCGGATATCATTTTTGCCAAACTTACGGTAAGGCATTTTAATAATCCAATCGAACCCTTACTGTTAACTCATTGTCGACGCTCTTCTTAAGTGGTTCAGACAACTTAGCAACTGCCAATAGTTCGTTTTGAGAGTTGTAGAGCCCGACCGTTGTCACATATGCCACGGGGTTATCAGAAGCGACGTTCTTTACTCTAATCTTGCTTCCGGTAACGTAGGTCGGGTTTGAGCTATAGTTAAATTTGTTTACTGGTGCACGGCAGAAATACACCGTGGAATTAATCTCTGTCGTGTTATTAAAAGAGATGTTCTTAATTCTATGTCGGAGGGCATCGCATGCACCCGAAATAGATGACGACTGAAGTGTTTGACGAACGTTCTTGTATACGCCGCCTTTCTTACCTTCCTTATAAAAGTTAGCAATAGGTGCTTTAGCTCCGCTCAAGCCGTTCTGGAAGACAGAGCATGAAATAACAGCAATGCCGGCTTGATAAAATACAACACCATATCCCTTCTCATTTGGTCCCGGGTTTGCCTTATCATATAGGACTGCATAATCGCCACCGTCTACATTATTAACGCCGGCGCCATTAACACGAGCAAGAGAATCTTGAAGAGTCTTTACCTTACTTCCAAAGGGGGTCTTCCACACAGAACCAGTTCCAATTTGCATGCTAAAGGAATTCTTCTTGATTTCATCTTTGCAGAGCAATCGAGAAAAATCGACAATAAACACACTCGCCATTTTTCCTACTTGATCGAGCCTAAGATCATTCTCAAACAATCTAACTTGATTGGCGGATGAGGAATACCCCAGCAGTACCTGTGCATGCTGAGTATACATGTTGATCTTTTTGGCATTCTGAGTATTTGTTGACGAGGAGAGAACCGATTTATCGGCGAAACCCACTGTGAGATCAAAAATATGGTTTGACGATGAGCTTAGGTAAGGATAATCATATACACTCTGAAACATTCCATGAGTGTAGTTTTTGATGTTGTTCCCGTTGGGCCACGTACCATAAGTTCCACTCACGATAGTTCCCGTTAGGGGGAGCACCTCGTGTAAAAAGGTTCTAGTGATAGCTACATCTGTGGCTGGGTTAATTGGTTCAAAGCTTCGAACTGGCATTTATATACTCCGTTATTCTTTTTGTATAATTCTTATGGGGATCTGCGTGACGACGTTGCCTCCGCGACAAGCACTAACTGAATCGATATATTTATAAGTGCCTGCTGCGCCGGCGATGGTTTGCCCGGTTTTCCCATATCTATTAAAGTCTTCGTCGCCTAAAATCTTAGTATCAAAATTAATCGCTGTGGCAGATGCTCGCGGTCCCTTGATAGCAGATATGGAAGTATCGGCTTTCTTATCATTCTGGCGCTTCAAAACATTGTTGTTCACAGCCCTCACGCGTGCGACTGCATGGTTTCTAATACTCGGGTCAGGTGAGCGCGGGATATTATTTTGCAATTGCATATTAATTTTCGACTCGCCGGAGCCGCCAGAATTGTTCCATTCATCGTTTGCACGAGGACCGAGGACATTTGTAACAAAACGGGTGTCAACTGATATTGCGAAATCTGACGTAGATAATCCCTGAGACTGAATGTAATTAGTTTTGTTGGCAGCAGTGCCTGGGATTTCGGCAGTGTCTAGCCCTGTTTCAAGCATAATAGCTGTTCCTGCGGTCTGTCCCGCTTTCAAGACTTTTAGATCACCACCACCGTTGGCACCACCAAAAGCAGCAATAAGGGCATCTGCGGTAACACCTCCGTCATTCACTGCTAAGTAAAAGATTCCCCCATGGGGTCGGGCAGCATTTTGTACCTTAGTGTTCAATACCATCGTCGGCAAATACAATAAGCGAGGATTTGGAAGGGACAATAAGCCATAATTAATATTCGCTGCTTGTGTTGCGGCCTCAAATACGGGCGTTTGCAAGATTTCTAAATCATAGTATGCCGATCCGGACACGTGATTCTTGTCGTAAAGCTTGTAATTAATCTCATCGTCACCGAGAGCAAACTTAACAATCCTAAAATTGCCCGTTGCCATTCTTTTTCTTCCCACTTCCGTGAGTACTGCATCTAAGATGATGTCGCCCGAGTTGTCTAATATAGCCATTAATTTACCTCTTCAATAAAATAATTAGTAATTTTTGAGTAAAAAGAGTATACCACATTAATTATTCTCTTTAAAAAAATTATGTACCTGCGAATCGCAATAATCGCAAAGGAACCTGCACCCTTGAATTAGTGGTGCCTCCATAAATATAAATAGTCGTATCGAGATAATCGAACTTGGTAGTGGGAATTTCTGCGAATGGTGTTTGATCAATTTTTCCATATTTACTGAACCTAAAATCTCGTTCGCCAGTTGAGTTTACCTTTAGTTGGTTATCTACGACAACATTAAGCGCTGTTACGGCACCGCGGGGACCGGCTAGCGCGGAATATTCGATACGGTCCGCCGGATCTTCAGCGGGATAATCATATTGTGCCATCAGGTTTGGAATTCCTTTTATGATATAGGAGGCGTAGTGGGGAAATTCATTTTCCAAAGTAATGGGAACGATGTCGGTAAATGTTTCAAAATTAATTATTGCTTCTCCACTGGCAAAATTTTCAAATCGAGATGTGGGGCGTATGGCCGCAATCGTAGAAATAAATCTATTATCGGCATTCACAAAGAAATCGTGATCAAGCAAAAACTTTTTAACTATCCCATGGCGACGATGCTTAATGGTGGGGGTCGTATCCTCGGCTGAAGAAATTTTTTCTTCAGCCATATGAATTCCAGATTCAATTACAATTTTACAATTATCCAAATTGCTACTTTGCAAAAATTTAAACCCGGGTATTGAGTCGATTAATTTTTGGGTAGTTTCATCGTTCACCGAGACATAATAAACAAAGTCTCTCTTTGTTGGAGAAACATCTAATTTGTTATTTTGTTTTAAAACAGGCAAATACAGAAGGTAAGCGTGCTTAAACTCTCCCATTTTATCTAACTCTTCCGGTGTCAAATAGAGAACAGATGCATCATAAGAGTTTAGTCCGTATTGGATATTTTTTAATCTATCCGAGTAAGCCTCAAGCGAATATGCGTTCAAAAGAGAAGGCTGATATTCCTCTGTATCACGTATCTCCACGGGATCATATAGTTTATAATCTATTTCATCATCACCTAAAGCAAACTTGGCAATTTTAAATTTGCCGCGTGATAAAAGTTTTCTACCCTTATCGGTGAGAGTGGCATTGATTATGATTGTGTCGCTTGTTTTAAGATATGCCATGAATATTTAATCCTCTGAGGTCCAGTCGAGAACGCTTTCGCTGGTGGTTGTGTAATCGCGGGTTTGTATATTATAAGTTACATTGAGATCTAGTTTCTTTCCGGTTTTCTTTGATGTAAGTCTAATTTTAAATTTCTTATCCCAAATCTTTGAGGCGCTTGTGCCCACTTGCACGGAATCTTGTTGCGAGGTTGCTGTTTTGGTTAAATTGGCGCCCCCATAATCTAGCATAAGCTGCTCTATGTTGGGCTCTAGTTGAAACATTTTTTTAAAAACTGTGGTGTTGTTTGTAAAAACATCCGGTGTGAATTCGCTTGAGTCCAAGGTGTCGAATAAAGAAAAAATATAACCACCGTCGTCGACCAATTCGGCTATTATAATTTGAGATAGTGGTCCGAAGACCCCATTTTCATTTATAAATCTAAAAACATAATAATATTCTTTATTTGGGATTAGCTTGTCTGCTGCTACATAATTGGCAAAATTAAAGTCTTCGTGAGGAATTCTTAAGTCGATTGTGCTAACCAAATTGTTACGAAATGAACTAAATGAGATGGGCTTTGTGCTGCTTCTATATATTTGTATGTACCGTGCCGGTGATTCCGAAAACTGCGTTACGTCGTCTCCCGGAAAAATATTCTTGGAATGTAAATAATCATTCTTAAGACTGGTGTCATCTTCCGTGATGCTAATAGGATATGGTCTTGATTTGAAGCTTTCGCTAGCGATGTCAAATCCTACTTTGTGGCTATTGTCGATAAACTGAAAAGGATTCACATTGAGTGCGTTGGGGGGATTGTCGAGCACTTTTAAAGTTTTAGAAAACATCGGAACTTCTACTATTTTTATGCACGGTTCAAGATATAAGTGAAAATCAGCTAAATGAGGGTATTCGCTAATATCTTGTTGGTTTGTGGCGTAGGTGCTAAATTCGGATATAGATGAATAAGTGCCAATCTCTGACAAATCCGCGAATTCCGATCCGCCGGGGTGATCGTGTCCAACATCCTTCTCTCCCGTGCTGCTTTCGGTAAAAAGCTGATCTGCTGTCAAATCGGTTATGGGATCGTAAAATTGCATGCAATATAGATCGGGAAATCCATCAAGGGCAGCATCATCGGTTAGTGTTCTTTCCAAATAGCCCGATGGATCTCCGTATCCTCCGCCGGTAGTGGACGTCCCCACCACATCATCAGAAGTATAATCAATCGTTCCAATTTGTTTGGTTAATCTAAAATCTCCATAGTGATATTTATGGTTCATCACTGCTACATATGCGTATACATTGTAGGTGTAATTTTCTCCATATTTTATCTGAGAGTCTATTAGCGACATAATATCTGGCGCGTTCGCAGAATTAAACATCCAAAATTTCTGGATTAGCTGCTGATCCGTGGTGCTTCCTCCATATACCGGTCCAAATTTTTCAATTTTATATGCCACTACTTCAGATTTTTTTATGGTAGGATTAAGAATGTTTTCTATTATGGTTTCTCCGACATCTTGTGCACCGGTGCCGCCGGCGTGGAAGTAAAGACTATGGTCTTTCGCCGCAGTCGCGGCGCTTGTAATGTCTTCGATACCAGTGTGCACGCCAGGATCATAATAAGAGTCCCAATCACTAATTGCCCACGCGTTTGTCTCCATATATTCATTCATTAAATCAACCGTTTGATCAAGCGCCAATACAATTTGTTGATTATCGGCAAAGCGGTATAGTGTGTTGTCTCTGTATGTGGTGGAATGATCTGTGTGGGTGGGTCCTGCAAAAATATAGTTTGTATTCAAACCACTCCCATAAGCATTGTACGCATGTGCCAAAAATTGCATCCAGTCAAAAGAGCGGTATGATTGAGTGTCTACCGTAGCAGTTGTGGAGGATAGGATTGGCTCCGTTTGAGTTTCGACGCTGTAAGCGTGAGTGTCGAGGGGGACTTGAGTTATCGTTCCCTCATCTAAATCTTTTAATAATTCTAGAAATTTAGATGAAAAGTTATTATTTTCAATTATATTTCTTATTCTAAATTTATATGCTTGTTCTGCCTCAAGGGTTGAGTAAGAAAAATTCTCATCTGTATCTTGTTTATGGCGAGGAAAACGAAGTGAAATATTGTACATACTTGCCAGATCATCGGGAAGCGCTTCGCCGGTGCCGACCCACTCAGCCGTGATGTGGCTAGGTCCCCCCAAGTGATACCAATTCTGATCGAACATAATATTTTGTTGAAGGGTCTGAGTGGCGCGGCGTTCAGAGATCGTGCGGGGATGATGAATGAAAAATTCTCCGATATATTGGTTGGTATTCTTACCTTCGTATATGCTTCCACTTGGAAAATGATAATGATACGACGCTGATTTTGCTATCGGCAGTGTATCTGCCGAAAATTCTGTATTTTCCATTTCTCGTCCTGGGAGTGTAACATATTGGTGGTAGTCCCACATCACATAATAGTTTGGAAGGAGCAATTCAGAACTTTGGTCTGCTGCCCATTTTTGATAGGCATCCACATATTTATCGTAATCATTATAATTACATGTTACTTCGCGCACTTTTAATGGAACCGTGTTGTTGAGAATGGTGGATGCTTTTCCCGCTAATGTTGAATAAGAATCATAAAATCTAAAACTTCCATCATAAAATATCGTCGTAGAATCAATTAAACTAGGGTAGGATTCTCCGCCAAATGAACCTCCCGCAAAATAAGTTTTCCAAAACACATCTCCTTTTGAATTATCTCTATTAGCATAAAGCCTTATGGGAATTTTAAAATTGGGAACATATACACTATTGTTTATTTTAGTTATGCGAGCGGGGTTAATCTCTATTCTATCGATGACCTCGTTATCCAAAATTCCTCTTCGAACATAAATGTCCCTCAGATCGCGTTGTTCATCTGCCATCTCTATTCTAGCTGGATTCATGGTGGTGGAAGTGTCGTCTGGGTCCCTCTCCAATTCCCAATAGTTGCCTATAGCATTCCTCAGAGCATCTGTAGAATCTTTTAGTAATTCTGGGCGACAAATCTTGAGCACCTTTGGCGCGGCATCGGTCGCAAGTTCTACGGTTTCGGAACTTCCTGGGGTGGAGCCTACTCCAAACCAGTCGAGGGCTTCTTCTATGGTGATTTCGGTGGGGTCGGGTCGAGCAACCATTAGTAGTCTCCTGTGGTCATCGCGGTTGTTGCGGAGGTGGAGGTGGCTGGCGCTGTTGGGCTTGTGGAGTCAGAGGCTCCGTAATTCATCGCGCTAAGGAGTCGAGGTCGTAGTGGGCGCGCTGCTTGCATTTTTGTTGCGTACGCTCGTGGAATATTGTCGATTCCCACCAAGATTGCTATCTGCTTTGTAAGCGCGCCTAGGAAATTTTCATGGTCGTACTTTACGGTACCACGGGGAGATTCTACGTCTTCTAATACTTTATAGCGACTTTGAATTGTGGGGACCAGAGTGGTGCCTAAATATTCATATTCAATCCCATATGTTTCTCCGGCGCCGAGATCCGGCGAGGTCACCCGGGTGCTGTAGCCATACACATCCCCGGCGAAGAAGCCGGCTGCTTCGCGCACACCGCCGCTCGACGCGTCTTCTAAATCGCCGGTGTCGGCGATCATCTTCATCGCGGGGTGAGTAGGGATAAAACTCTCGGCGTTGCCGTGTCCCCAGGCTTGCGCGATGTGCTTATATTGAACGCCGCTATCATTTTCAAGCACAACATCATCATACTTAAGCGGACCTGTGTTGTTATTGTAAAGTACTTCATATATATTGGTTCTTTCGGGACCCGAGGTTCCCTGGTCCCATGCTCCCACTACGGGCTCGGGTCCAAACGCACTGAATATGGACTCATCCTCGTCGGTATCATACTTGGAGCGATATACCGTTAAGGTGCGAAATGTTTTAAAAGGCTCGGCGCCGTACGACGATTGATACCAGTTTAGAAACTCGCCATATCCGCCGCGGGTTAACCACGCCTCGTCATCGGCTATGGAGAAGGCCATCAGCCGATCAAATTCATCCAGAGCATCCCCATCCACACTATACAAAGTCTCAAGTTCAGCGCGCAGATTATTGTAGTGATCGTCGCGATTGGATTTGTACCACAAAGTTGCCTGCACCGATTGCGCGAATCGTTCAGTGACGTCTAGAAACCCAGTTTTTCTATAATCATTGCTCAGCCCATTCGGTACTGTGTTTGGGATTATCGTCGGAGTCATGTACACGCGCTTTTCTATGGTTAGTTCTCCTCTGGTATCCCAGCCAGCATCGATGCGAGCTAACGCTCGAAAAAGTTTGTTCATTCCGAATCCGCTGGAGCTGGTGTCACCGTACGCTTCATCAAATGCATAATAAGTCAGTGGATCGCCAATGTCGTTTCCAGCCCACGAAGTCATCCCTACGACATGCCCGGTGTTGTGGCTACGTCCGGTCGATCCGGCCAGATAATCATAGTAAAAAATTGGGACGTTGTAGCTATAATCCATTAGTAATTACTCCTGGCATATGCAGTTCTTTCCATAAAAAACTTATTTTTCTTTTGTGTCACCGACAAAGTTTTAGAGCTTATCTTGTTGGCTAGTGAAACAACTCCTCTCATAGAAGGTTGTGTTAATTTCTCGTAAACCACTTTTTGTGACTCTGTCCTATTGTCGTCGTTGTCAGTATAATAAAAGGGATCACAGGGATTTTGAAACTTATCTGTTGCTTGTATTGGATCTGGGGTTAAACTGTTAATATCGGGATCTATAATTGCTGGGTTTTGAATTGTCTCGTTATCGTTTTTACTATTTATGAGAGTAAAATTCTTTTTTTGCTTGGTTGTTCTAATGCTAAGTGAATTAAGGAGCGCTTGAGACATGGAGTTTAACGAATGATTGCCATGTGACATTACGTAATAGTCTTGTAGTTTTAATTGCTCTGACACTTTTACTATTCGAAACCGCATGCTTTGAGTGGAGAAAGATACTGCCTCACCATTGGTAAACACTATTTCTTTATTAGCTAACGCGTTAGTCTGGGCGCGCCTCAATTGTTGCACTGCAGTTTGGGTAATGCCGCCGGCTAGCCGTCTATCAACGACCCTTCCGACAGCCGAGTTGCTGCGAATGGTGGGTTCATCGTTGGTGCCGGCGCCGACGCTCCAAATGCGAGAGATAGGATTACTGCGCAATGCTCGGGCATTGTTGGAGCGCATTTGAGTTGCTCGGCGGCTATTACGGAATGTGGGCTCGTCGTTGGTGCCAGCGCCGACCCGGGCGGTGTCGCGGAAACTGCCGCCACTATAATCTATATAACGTGCCATTTATATGTCCTCTCTTAATAAGTAATCTGTTGTCAAAAAAAAAATCAGTCTCATATGTTGTCTTCCCGATTTTGTGGATGTATTGACACCCAGGGATTGAAGGACTCCATCCATCCCGATGCGTCGGTCGTAGGGGGGTGTTCCCACCAGCCTCGAGTCCCTGTCCATGCCATGGCGCCCATGAGAGTGAGTTGGTGTACATTGGTGCAATCGATGTACTCGCGATCAGCGGTGCCCGTACCCGGCTTTCCCGTATATCGCGCTACACAGGCACCAAAGATCCCATCAGTCCCCGGGGCGTTATTGACCGGGTATAGGCGCTCACGCTGGCCGAAGGTGCCGCCGCCCTTGTAGTAACTCTCTTCGTCTGTGCGCGCGTTATACCATCTACGTGACCCCAAATTGTCTTTGTTAACCCCGAAGATTCGGTCATCGATGTCGCTCTCGTTGCCATACTTAATCTTAAAGAATACGGTTCCGTCATCTTGTACATAGTTGGGTCCTAGATTGTCCATATTTATAAGAAGAGGTAGATCGCCTGAGCTGCCTACGACCGGGCCGAATCCGCCAGTCTCCCAGCCCTCCTCTTCGCTCCATCGACCGGTCGCCTCTCTATCAATTCCGCCCGAGGAGAGGTTTGACCATCTCCCGGCGTTGTCTCCTCGGACAATAAGAATAAATACGGACGGTCCATCACCGCCATAGTCCGGCGCAATGTAGTCGTTCGTCGATCTTCCGACTGAAATATATATATGTCCCAAAGGAACGTTCTGGTGTGGCACAGATATGTCGCCTGCTTGGGCTCCTGCGAGATCGTCGGGTAGATAGTTGCCAAAAATTGCTGCCTTAATTGGGATTCGATTTGCAAATGATAAATCCCGAGACCAAACGCGAGCCATTTCGTATAGATCCCCTAAAGAGGAATCCGACGCATGCGAAGACGTCATATCTGCCACCTCCTCGCTCACTAGTCGGTTCCAGATCTGGGCTGCCTGACCGCTATAGTCCTCGCATGTACCATCGGTCACAGTTCTTCCGGGGTAAAGTTGATATAAAACCGACCTTTCAAATCGACATTTAAATTCCTTTAATGTCCGTAAGTTCCCCTCTTTGGGTGATAGTGTTCGTGCTAACTTTGTGGCATATGCCATTATCATTTCTTCGACTTCATCTGTCTGAGCCATTTCACCATATGTTTTAAAAAATATTTGCTCGTACAGGGTAAACAATATTGCCAACTTAAACCATGGCTTCTCATAGTCATTGGGGTATTTGTCGTTCATAGCATCTATAAAAAATTCATTGAATTGGTTATTTAAATTGTTATAGCTACAATATTCATAGGCCAAATCGTAGTATTCTACAAATTCATCAAACGCATTTTGAAATAGGGGAATAATGAAATCTATATAAAATTGAGGAGTCCTATCGGTTACACTTACTGTTATAAGGTAGTCTGTGCATGGCTCATCTATAACGCTATGGTTTAAAACCACCCCCGCGGGCTCGCGGCTGCAACGGTCGGCAAAGTCGAGGGTGTTATAATAGGCAACATCGTCATCCATAAAATCAGCATATTCAAAACACATTAGGCGGTAGCCGTCTCTGACTTTGTAACCCATGGATTTAGCATGGTCGGTCCCCACGATCCCGGTTTCAGGATTGTCCACATAGTTGTCGACGAAGCCATAATATCTGAGGGAATTCATCTTCACTTGATCCATGAGGTCGGGGGAGAGCCCACCCACATCAAAGTTGACGAATTTTAAATAAGAATATTTATAATTTGGGGGATCGAGGGTACCTTCGGGAGTCTTGTCCGCTTTACTAACAAAGGGATATCCATAACCATATCTGCCGTTTTCCACCCAATAAGTAGAGTACTTCGTTTTCGGATAATTAACACTGGTATCCATCCAGCTTGATTGGAATACTCCCGTACCCCAATCCTCCACGCCGGACACGGCATGATCATCATCAAGGGCTTCTAAGTGAACCTCCTTTCTTTTCATCGTGACTACATTAACTTTAAAATACTGGTACGGAACGGCAATTCTCAGATAGCGTTGCAGGCGGCTCAAAGATATAACATGAGACAAAGCTGATTGAGTGTGAAGGGCTTTTTCCCACTCAAAAAAGAAATAACCATTATTTCTAACTACGAAATCTGTACACAACCGCTGTTCGTCCGAGGTAGCAAACAAGTCTCCGCCTGCTTCTTTGCGACTGGCCCAATATTGATCCACAGCATATTGAACCAACTCCTCAATTTCGTCATCGGTATAGCCGGCGTGTTCGAGCCGGTCGCGATCTGTTTCTGCATAAATAGCATCATAAATACTATCATTTTCTGCACCAAAACCTTCGAATCCGATGCTCACTATTCGGGCAATTGCCTTTCTGCTCAGCGTACACCACTTTGAAGGAACGTAATCGTCAGATGGTTCATCGGCTGTGCCCACCTCAAAGGCGGGAAAGTAGGTCGCTGGTCTGGTCGAGTCGTGCCAGTTTTCCGGGCTGCCAGTCCACCCTAACGGAGTGGGAGGAAGGTAACTAAAAAAAGTATCTACGGGTCTTCTGTAATCAGTTATAATTCCTGTTCTTACCAGCAGTTTCTTTACTTCTCGTTGTTGTTGAATTGTTGTTGCGGCAGCATACAAATATGCGCTAGCTTCACCAAAAAGCTCTCCCGATTTTGATGCATTGTGTTTATCCGGATATGTTTGAAGATATGATTGGATCTGTCTTAAAAGTTGCACGGATTCACCGTAGGCTGCGAGAACAAATTCTAAGTTTTGTATATTGGTGTCTAGTTTGGACGTATCACTTACTGTTATTCCAGCTGCAGCCTGATTGGCGGCGCGAACGGCTGATGTCGCAGCATATTTAGCCGCCAGTGCTTGAAAAGCTTCAACAATCCCCTCGTGGGCTACTGGCTCTGACACATAGTATTTACCATTTGGTCCCTGCAGGGGGGTGCCGTTGTAGGGGCTCTCATCTTCCATTTCTACAAATTTTTCAGTTAACTGGTCGGGGACTTCGTTATTTTGTAAAACATGTTCATGGCTGATGTCACCAAAGTAATTATTAAACAAGGTGCGAGGTGTGGTGTGTAAGCCAATATCATCTATATCCACCCCCACGGTAGCAATAAAAAATAACTTTTCGACATCGCCCAATCTTACTTTTTGAGACAAAAAAGCGTCGATTCGGGTCTCTCCATCGTCGGACAGCGTGCCCGGATCATATTCATATCCAAAAGGAATAGTTATATTAGAAAGTTGCAAGATCTCTTTTCCCGTGGAGTCGAAGCTGGTTGTTGCCAGTTTGGACCAGTACGAAGCTTCGCCTGCCTCCTCAGCCAAGAGATCTGTTAATTTAATTTTGTGAAATAGCTCGTTATAATGATGATCGCCGTGTCCGGTGCCCTGTAAAAAGTAAATGGTTTCTTTTAGATAGTTTCGCATAAAGCTATATTTGCCCTGTCCGACATCTGTACAGTCGTGAGTCACTATGTCTCCGTCTGTGACAACAGTGCCTGAGATCAAAGGTGCACCACCACCACCCTCGACGAAATCGTGATCATCTCCTGTCCAGGGTCCCGCGGGTCCAGATTGCCCCCAAAATATCTTATACCAAAAGGAGTTAGGATCCCCTATCCCGGCTTCCAGATCTGCTGCGCTAGCATCTTCGTATGCATTGCGCGGAGCGTTGGTAGATGTGTTTTCACCGAAATAACTCGGTCTATCTTTGTTTATAAACGAGTCTTTCATAAACTCTAGGATAGCACCATATGCGGTGCTGCTCGATGTAAAATCGACTCTCTCGACGGGATCGAATGCCTCAAACAAATCCTTTAAGTGGAGTCTTTTTGCTTGAAGGTGGGTATTTAATGTTTCAAAGCCCGACATCCAACAATATAAATATAATTTATCTAGGTTTTCGTACATGAAATCGCGCGGTGATTCCATCTCCGGTTCTTTAGTAAAGTTAATGCGAAGATCCACCATAATGCCATAGTCATAGTTGCGGGCGTCGCTGTCAGCAGCTTCGTTGTTATCTATAGCAATCTCATTAATGAAAACTGACGGAAGATATTTTCCAAATAGTTTGGATCCGTCGACATTTAAGTTAATTTTTCCCATTATTTCTCCTCTAATTCACATTCTTCGGTGGTGGTGGTATCCTCTTCTTCGGGATAGCAAATATCTGGCACTGTTACACTTCCATAAATATCATAATATTCCAAAGTTTCCTCATCGTCCTCGCATTCAAAATCAATATCAATATAATAAGAGCTTTTGTTAAACGTATTGGCACATCGGCAACCAATCTTTGGATCGATTTGAGAATCTGTTCGAACATCAAAGTAATATTCTACAGCATTTTCTGTAAGTTCTGTAGTTGTTTTTGACCGAGGGTTTTCATATTTCATCAGACCATCAACAATTTGGGGCTCTATTGATTCAAAATATTTTCTATTAAGTTCGGTGGTGCCTGTGCACACACCGCTTCTGCATTTCGAAAATCCGGCGCAGTCGGCGTCGGCGCCGCATTTTTGTTCTGAGACTTCAAACACTTCGATATCAAAGTTTTCGTTTAGGATCTCTGTGTTTACTTCATCGGCATAAACAACTAAATCGTTTTTTACGAGCCTTATTACGTTTCCATCCTTAAAGACGGGAGTCTGGTTTATAGCTTGGGAAACTCCATCAGCAAACAATTGAGACTCTGGCTTATCAATAGTTTTAGTATAATAGAGCGTTACATCAACTTGGGGAATATTGAATTCCTTATCATTTGCCTGTCCTTCAAGGGATTCGGCGCTGCCGCTTACTGCCGGAGCATATCTTGTGGAGTCTTTTACTCTGGATTTAGTTATCTCTCCTTGGCATGTTATTACCTTCCATGCTGGGGCAGTTTGTGTGTTTTTTCCGTCAAAATGCGCGTCTCCAATTGCTGCATCAAATTGAAGCTGCTCTGCTCTTGGGATATGTTGTTCGGGGGCAATGTCCAAATCAAACATCGACGTACGAGTTGTGCTCTCGATCCACGTGGCGGCTACGCCGTACAGGAGTGTTGTCAGATCTTTGGAACTGGTGTCCACCTTATCTTGTGGTACGTCCCCGATCAGATCATCTATAGCAAGTATCCCCTCAATGAACAAATCCTCTGAGATTCCGACTTGGGTTCTTGCCAGGTTAGTAGGAGGAACTGAATTTTCTAATTCCTCGAAAGACAATATCCCTTCCAGATACGACGTATCGGTTTTGATTCTTTTGTGGGTGTTGTTTTGGGTTTCTTTAAAGCCGGCGTATTGACTATCGTATAAAA
The DNA here is from genome assembly GCA_002690445.1 of Candidatus Pacearchaeota archaeon. Next base: position 62,084 of record NZER01000008.1, on the reverse strand, counting down.
CGTTGGTATCAAAAAACGAGTAGTAGGCGGGCTTGAACTTTCCCACTGACAACTTATATTTGCCATATGGTGTGAGTTGGAAATCAATTGCTTGTTCTTTTTTGTCAAGAAATTTTGCCATCTGATATCTCCCTTCCTACTTTAATAAATCTAGCGCGCTGCGGAGTTTTTCAGACTTGCCGGCGGCATTGCGGCTCGTCTTGCCTCGTCCTGAAGCCTTGGGTGTGACAGTTACCTCACCCTGTCGGAGTGTGGTACCCGGCTTTCTTCTCTTCTTATTCTTGCCGGTGGTCTTTTTGCCACTACGCTTGGGTTTAGCCGGCTTGTTTGGGTCTTCTTTAAGTAAAATTTCCACATCCATCTTGATTAGTTCTACAAAAGATAAGTAATCATAAGGCCAGTTATATCCAAAAGTATATTCTTTCGGTTTCGGATTCTTATCGACAATTTGTCGCGTTGAAGCTCCGATTTGATCGGGTATAAGATCATAATAATCAGTAAGCGCTCTCTGTTTCACCTTAAACACCATCCAGCGCAAATTTCTGTTTGTCAGCACTTCTTCATTAATTAGTTCATTATCGCCTAAATTATGAGCAACAAACTGACTTTGAAAAGTTACCTTCTTATAGTTTCGAGGCGCCAGATTTTGCCAAATGTATGAAAGGTCGTCGCGGTCAAGTTCATATTCAAACTCAAACACATACATAGCAACTGGGTCGATCTTTGTGTTTTTCAAAAAATCAAATTGTGGTGGAAAAACATAGCGTTCCATCGCTTGTTTTAATTTCCTTATCGATGCGCCGGCAACGTTTAAAGAATCTCCTTGAGCGCTACCTTCTTCTTCTTTGAGTGCGGCTTTAAAACGACGCTTGGGAATAGAAATAAACTTCTTGCGCATTTGTTTGTACTCGGAGCAATCTTGGCTTGTAATCGGAATTTCTTCTAATATGTAGGGTATTGCCACCACTCCCTCTCGTATGACTGTTTTCTCTTTAATTTCCCCAAGTCTCTGGGATGAGTTCCTTTTATCAAAACCACACAGGGAAGCTAAGGATTTCGTTCGCTTATCAAGACCAACAGTCTTCGATAGCGATCCCGAACTGTAATTGTTATAGGCACTTGGCTCATTGAGGACTGAGTAGTGGTTCTTGAGCCATTGGCTTGGAATGTCTTCAATTTCCATAAAGATACCGGTGGCGGGATCGTCAGGTATCACTCCGAATTGGTGCCATATCCCCCTTGGTACAGATTCAGAAAATTTGGTGGGAAGTGTCAGGGTGCCCTTTGCGTTGGAAATTGGATGGACTCCGCCAGCCGAAAAATTAAGCATCGGGGTTTCGAATTTAGGTTGAATAATCCACTTTTTACCTACGGAAACATTCTTTGTCGAGCCTTGTCTTCCAAATTTATCGACATTTTGTTCTAATATTCTCTCTACACCAAACAAATTAACACTTGCTGACAATTGCATCGAGTTCACATTAATTCTCTTGCCATCGTAAATAGAGGGTATAGTTTTATCTCCATTGGGAGTTGGGTCACTTGAGCCTACATCGGCAGCTCTTTGAATCGGAATCAAAGCAGGCATCGAGGCGCTAGGAGCGCTAGCACCAGGAATAGACCAACCAGGATCAAATCTCCATGCAACGGTCTTAACTTCGGATAATATTCTTTCTAGATCGTAAGTCGAACTAGCACTCGGTCTAAAAATTAAGTCAACCCACGCTTCACCATTGGTATAGGGAGGAGTAAAGGCAGGATTATATCCCTCAAAACTATCCAAAGCATACCGGAATGCTCCCGACAAGTTGGTCTTGGCGTCTGTAGAACTCGCGCCGGAGCCGGTGGGACGACCGGCGCACGGAGGACCAAATGCGGTCGGGCGACTGTAAAGTGTGAAGGTCTCCTTGAATTCGGAATATTGGCGAGGATCTTGCGGAAGTGGGTAAAATGTGTCTTGTCGTTGTCCGCCAGGAATTGCGCCGCGACCGCCTAGGCGCGAGAAGTAAGACTTGTTACTACCACTTCTGCCAAACGAGTCCACATCATAACTGTAAATTCTCTTCCCGTTGTGTGAGCGTCTTAGCTTGACTCGTGCCATATAGACTTCATCTCTTGTAAATCTTAAATCGTCTGTTACGGTGTTTGATTCTAGTTTGGTAAATTCTGAATTTCTCAGGAAAAAGTTTCCTACTTCACCGAAAAAGTTTCTTGCCATTAAAGAATAAACATTGTCGCCCTGGGATCCCATTGAGGCTGTTACTTTATCTTTTCCGCTATCATCGTACCACCCTGTGTTCCCTGATGTTTCAAAGCTCCAGCCAAAACTCATCGAGGGGGATGCTTCGTTATCAATGAAGCCAATGTTGGTAATGTATTTTTTTGGTTCTATGATTGCTTCAAAAGGAATGCGCCGATCCCAAAATGATCCGCCTCCATAACCATCGTTACTTAGTGGGTTTGATTTAATATTTCGAATTCCCAAAGCATATGTATCCAATCCGCTTGTGGCTCCATAATACCCTCTGTTGATCTTAGTGCCATCAATTACGATGGGATAATCAACCGCCATTCCCGATTTAATAGAGTTGTACAAAATTCCAGGCGAAACCATGGGGTCCAATATGGGCTTCATAAGTCCGCCGAATTGCGACCACACATTTTGCCCAAAAACTGCCGGGTATCCGTTGCTTTTATAGTAAGAGGCTTCAACCGAAAACGATTTCCTGTGCGATTTGGCAAATTGTGTAACTAGATCTAGTGTGCGCTGGGCTGGGTAAAACCCCTTGTAGGCATTATATTTAATGCTCGCAGAACACGCTATTCTTATTTCCTGGGCGTTCAGAAGGCTTTGTCTTTTAATGCCCAAAAATCCTTCTAAGAAATCACTGTTGGAGTAGTCTTTATAAAACTGTGGCTGCGAACTATTGAGTTCGGTTCCTGGGATATCAAAGGTATCGAATTTGGTTTTATTATTAATTCCATATTTATAGTAATCTTCTATGTGCTCGCTCATTCTATATTCAGGAATAATTGAATATCCTCTTGCCATTAGTTTCAGATCGGCATTGAAAGAATCGTAGTCATTATACCAAGGATTAGATGCGGATACCACAAAAGAGGATGTGGTGTTTCGTTTTTCAACAATACCAGCTTGGGTGTTGGCTTCCCACACTGCTTCGCCCCCGAGAATCGGAATTTGTTCGGATCCATCAAAGGCGCCGGTAAGCGCAATACCGCCACGCGTAAGCTCTGGGATAGCGGGTCCTTGGGGCGAGACTACCGACCGCGGAGATCCAAGGGCGTGTTTTCTTGCATAAAGTGCTGCAGGTCTCATGTATGCGCCGGCAGAGAACATTCCCTTAAGTGTCAAGTAAGCAAAATAGGTGTTTTGTAGCTCTCCAGCCTCGGTATTTTCCATATTATAGAATCGATATACAGGTGTGTGGAGGTGAGAAAGCGCACTACCGGTAATAATAGAATTTCTAGTTAAAAAGTTTACCGGGGCATCGAGAAGCCAGCTGCTTTGTCCCACGAGGATTGGGTTGGCAGCATCCGTGCTGGCTCTGCCAAAAGAGTTTTTAGTGTCACTGCCCAGCGAGACTCGGTCCGACTGGGCATTTCTCCAGTATCCGTTGTCATAACCTAAGCGTCTTACTGTGCCTGATACACCTTCGTTGCGCATCGACGGGAAGACGTTCTGGGTATAGAGTACCCAATTAAGTTTGTTGTTTGCTTGGTGTCCATAATTTATAACATCTTGAATAGGTAAATAAATCTTTTTAAAGTTTATCTCTGCCAAATTGTTTAGCTCTAATTCGTTAAAGAAAATCTTTTCATTGGTGTTGGTGACCGTAAATGAATCATTGACGTGATTCATTAAAGCGCCCCTCGAAGGATTAGGGGTGTCAACATTGGCGACTGCACGACGACCCTTAAACGAAACAGGCGGGAGTCTAAATGTCTTTAGGGTTTGTCCATTGTCCGTGGTAATGGTTAGTTCATTGCGTCTTTGTTCCATCATTAAAATTTTGTGATCGCTTTGGCGCAACTTGTTCCATCCCCATCCGTATGTGGCACCCCGACTAGTAAGAAGATTATTTAAATAAAGTGGCTTGTCCGCAGGATTAACAGTGCCAATTAAAGTAGGATTAAAATATTTGTTAGTGTTCTTCCCGGGGGGGTACCCTGTAGTGTTGGTCGACGCAGAAACCGGATCGTCGATAACAATGGTTAGTTTGTTGGTGGGCTGTGCGAATGTGTTTATGGTCGCTTGAGATTCGGTGACGAAATCAAAGAAGGGGGTAAGTCCAGCGGAGGTGCTTCTGTAAGGCTGTAAACTTGAATCAAACGTCTTCTGGAATCCAGCGTATCTAATGTTGCCCACATCTATAAGTGCTTGGTCAATCCACATATACTGTCGATCTGCACGAGGGATCTGGTGCTGGATGTTGAGGTTGTCATAGAGTGGGGAGGTACAATATGAATGGGTTTCTTCGGTGCCCGAAACATAGGACACACTTACCGAGGAACTAGGGGAGCTGTTAGAAGTAAACCATAGTCGTGTAGCGTTGCCGCCGCTGCCTTTAACTATATAATCATTGTTCCCCATTTGATCGTAAAACGTTCCGCCCGTGCCAGCGCTCACAGTTAATGCAGAAGTCGTTTGAGGATCGCCGGCAACATCTCCAAATCTTATCCACGTAACCAAGGCGCTTGTTTGGGGAGCTATGGCGCCTGTTAGATTTAATATGCCGCCATTGGAGTAAAGCGTGATGATTTCGGGACCGGTCAAGACTTTATCATAAATAGCCACTTCATCGAGGGTGTCGTTCTTGAACGGGATGTGTGTTACATTGTTGCCTTTGTTGGATCCGCCTATATAAGAATTTCCGCTTCCCACATCATTGATCGAAGTCATCGCAGCGTCTGGAGCCTGATCGGTGTTGGTAGTGTCGACAACACCATCAATGTAAAAAGTGGGAGTGTTGCCAGCATCACTTCCGTCATATGTTACTGCCACGTGATGCCATGCGCCATACGTAACTGTTGTCGAGCCGTAAAACTTTCCCTTGTTGCTGGCATTCTGTGACCAGAGTGTTAGCCGCTTGCTGGCATCTACCATCCAGTTAAAGGCAATGTCCATGTTGGAGCTTCCGCCGTTATCGCCTAATGAAACAATAGTTTTCCAATTGGTGGTGTTTGGCTCTACCATTTTTATCCACGCGCTTACAGTAAATGTAGATCCTGTTACATTGACACTATCTTTAACAAAGGGTCCTGCGAGATATAGTTTGCCCTTTTGTGAAGTGGTGGATCCGGAGCCAAATTGAAGTGCAAGGTTGTTTCGAATTCCGATGTTCTGGTTGTATGCTATGGTCCTTTCGTCGCAAATCTTCAGTCTTTCTTTAAAATTTCTATTGATTTTAAACATTGCCGGCAACTCATCATATGTGGTGCCCGACTCAAAATCTTTAACATGGAGCGAGTCGCGTCCAAATCGAGCGGCGTGGCGTGCCGCGTGAGAATATAATCCATAGTCCTTGCCATGAATATCAAATACGCGCGCGAGGGACGGAGTTCCGCCTGGGGCTTCAGAAAATGTGCCCGATGGTCCCTGAGACGGCTTCTGAACGGTTAGGTTGCGGTAAGGGATGGAGTTATAGGGAGAAAATGAGGCTGCTTTAAAATCTTGATAGCCGCGGGTAGTCACCTCTATGCCGCCAGGGGCAGCAAATTGGTTGGTGATAACTGTCTTGTTTTCTGTGCTATCTAGATAAGCGGTGCTGTAATCATCAATAAACTTGAAGTGGCTCTGCTCGGCTCGATGAATGTCGAGAATCGTACGAATATTGGTTGTGTGTTTAACTTGTGCTGTTTGTGGCGGCAATGTGGGTTGTGTTTCTACGAATTGTCGGGGATTGTCATACGCCCCAAACGTGTGGATAACTTGATATTGCTGTTCATAGTTTCCTGGTACTGTTTTGTTAAGGACTGTGTCCTTCGATTTAATATTTTTAATATTAACAGGACTCTTCGCAACCATATCTCTATACAAGTATGCCTTCTTATAAGGCTTGTGGGGATAGGGAGTATCGCCGGCAACAACTTTTAAACTAGGAGGGGGATAGTCTGGGCCTACCATGCCAATAGCCCCGCTGGGGTTTACGCGACAAGTTCCCAACAAGATTCTCCAGGCTTCCGGTCGAGTAGTTTCGGTGTCGGTCCCTGTGTTGATGGGCACGTGTCGCGACTGATGTCCCCCCACCACGCTTTCTGGGAAGGGTCCTTGCATTGGAATTTCCGACGGGGTCGAGTAAGTATCGTTGTGAAGATCGGTGATCTCAACATTTAATTTCGTTTGCTGGACAACTAATTTGTTGTATCCCGACTTAACAGACGAACTCATGATATTAAACGGAAATGCCATGGTTGACTTAACGTTTTTATACCCCACTCCCTTTTCCCAGTCGCGCCCATGTTGAACTTTAACAACTCTCTTTTGTTTCTTGATAAAATTCCTAGGAGTTGATACCTTTTTAAAATCTGGCATTTGAGCTAGATCTCGCGTAAGCCCCAGTAGTACATTTTGCGGAACAAATGCGCCCCCACTATGGTATATCGGACCGGCAGGGCGAAGAGCCGTTAAGGTGTAATTTACATTCTTGGTGGGATCAAAATTTACCCCTCCATGGACATTTTGATTTTGGACCGTCGTATACGGGGGTTTAGACTTAATATCATAAAGTTTTATGTAATGGTTGCGTTGAAATTTATTATAGGTATAGCGCACGCCGGCGAGGGTGGAGACCTTGGGTGGTCTAGAGCCACTAAAATGAGGGTTAGACGTCAATACATCCCGGATGGTATCTCGTTGAGTATCGATGGTGGTGTCGCCTGACGTAATTTCAGCTGCACCTCTCTCGGCTCTGTATTTCCAATAAGGAACGTGTGTGGTGGTTGAGCGAGGGGAGAAGGGCACCGATGTCTCCCATTCAATTACATCTTGGAGAGATTTCACAATTCCAAATATTGCCGCTTCTGGGGTAGGTGCCTGAGTGTTGGCATCTATAACATTAAGGCGCGATTGGTACTTGTTCCTTTCGAGAACATGACTTTCTACAATGTTTAAGGTATCCTCTACGAACTCCGAAGATGCCGGCACCAACTGGGAGATTATATCTGTCAGGGCATCGTCAAACCATTTATAGTAGGACATATATTTTTCAACTGTTGCCACTTCGCTTACTCGCCTAAAGAAGGCGTTTCTTAGTTTTTCCATCTCCTTATAGCGGTGACGATAGCGATTTACGGGAGCACCAATTAAAGAGTGAAAGTCTACCACGCCTCCCATAAAATCTAGCATTTCGTCAGAAATGGCATTATAGAGACTTTTTTCAAGCGAATAAACAAAATTGGGGACTATCTCCTCACGGCGCAAATTAGGAAATAATACATCTTCATTGGAGAAGAGCTGGATCATATCCGAAGACACAACTTGTTCTGGATCTATAAACTTATATGTGTTGATTTCTTTTTTATCGATTACATTAATAGAAGAGGATACGAAACCGTGCCCATATCCCGGATAGAGATATCCGCTAATGCGCCCTACCCAGCCCTCAGACGTTCGAGCGGTGGTAGAGCCAGAACTAAAATCTTGCACCGTAAAGTTTCCACCAGAATCAGAGGACGTAACATTTCCAAAATTCCAGTTTAATGCGAGTGTGTTACGATTTAGCATATTCTCGTTAATGGTTCCTGAAACTGCCGAAGGGGAGGACATTATCGGAGAGAGCGGTTCCTCAGAGCCAGAAATTCCTATGTTTTCAAAGTCAATGGCGTGATGCACTAAATCATTTGTGGTAAGATATTTGGTCCAGTATTTCAAGGAGGATACAAGCATATCGCTTCGGTACCGGGTCGACCCTATGGTTGATACTTTATCAGCCCCAACAAATAGTCGCTTTCGTTTACGTATAAGATGCCTTCCGACTGTGGCTGGCAATGTTTGTTTCACACTAAAGGTGTCACGCATATCCGCATTTTTGGGATTAATTCCTGTAAAGATTATTTCATATTTCGACGGGGTGCTCCCTGTGTTGACAAGACTTACAAGAGGGTAGTCTTTTGGTTTGACACGAACGGAAAGATTCCAGGGTTCGTTATTGTAAACCTCAAAATACGTACTGCTTGTGAGGTCAATCGTGGCTGCCATGCCGGGGAGTTGTGAGTATAATCGGAAATAAGCATTCCGAGAACCTTGGGTTTCGCGAACGACATACACCTTGAAATTGGCGTAATCGTCCTCAGCCGGTACAACAGGAAGTGTGATGCCTAGTTGGTCGGATATCTCGTTACCAACCGTAACAGAGCCAAAAATTGAACACTGATTATATTCTTTAGTCCGATTTAATTTGGTTGTCAACGCATCATAATATGGAAAGATAACATTGGCTTCACATGTAAATCCATGTAATTCTTGAAGTCTTTCGCCGTTAATCGAGCCGTATTTAATTTGCGGCGTCGCCGATGGTGTCCTCTGATATACAACCGCCTGGGTGTTCCCTTGTTGGTTGAAGTTTATACAAGAATCTCGCAGCAACTGTTGTTGGAAATTATCTCTTAAAACAAACTCTTCATTGTTGGAGTTAATTGACAATCGCAAAACCTTATCATCGATATTAAAACATCTCAACACATTGCGAATCGCCTGCTCGGTTCCCTTGCTCTTAAAGATGTTGGTTAAGTTATTATAAAGATTGATATAAATTAAATTCTTTGCATTGTGGAGATCGCTTTCGAAAAGACTGTCGCGATCTCGATTTGTAAACCTCTCCAAGACTGTTGCGTCAACGAACAGATCGGGAGAATAAAGCCCCAATGATTGCGGCAAGTGGCGTGCAAAGGGCAATGGTTTATAAGAAGAGCTGGGGTAGTTTAACTGTCGCAGTTTGGGAAGTTCGGTAATTTGAAGATAGAGCTTATCAAAATATGCCCCCATAATATGTGCGATATATTTGAGATCTGAGTTTTCATTTTCGCTTTCTTCATCCAATATCCAGCCCGGAACTAACGACAAAAGAGTGGCATTGTTGTTATAATCGTGCGAAGAACCAGTATGCTTTAACTGAGAAGCCAAATTGACGACTCTCGGGTTGTTGGCTCTTACAACAGGATCCTTATATTCTTTGGGTGCTGCGCCAGCCAGAACCATGGCTGAGCCGGTGTTTCGGGAGTTGGCAGTGTACCCGGTCCAGAATCCATTTGTAACGCGCCCAGCGTAATCTAAAACGATTCTATCGGTACCTGTTTTGCCGGTAATACCTTCGTTAAACTTGTAATAAACACCTAATGTTGCGTTTGATATGTCTGAGTTTGCTCCGCCGCGGACTTGTGTAAACCAATTTTGGCCAATTTCCTTTCCGTTTCTGGCTATCTTCCAATATCGGACTTCATCCAAAGAACCGCTTAATTTGCCGGCGCCTGCTAACTCATTTTGAGAACGAGCAGGGTTGGAAGAGGAGGGAGATACTGTCAGTGCTCCGATGCGCGCTCTCGCATTCTTGGGGTTGAGGGACGTAATCTTTGTATGTGCTTGTGTGTACTTGGACGCATTATATATTGCATGGATTTCAGCAGCAGTTAGAGATTTGTCCCATATGGCAAAATCCGCAAGGTTTCCTTCCCAGGTACCGTCGCCACTTGGCTTGTTTCCCACAATGCATGGACCGCCGGTTATGCCAGAGTAGGTCCCGTTCGGGGTGGAAGTTTCAGTTGTGGCATAGGCTATTCCATTAATGTAAATTATAGGATTATTTATCGCCAAAGCCGCATCGTAAGTTACAACGATATGGTACCATGTACTTAAGGTAATGGCTTCTGTTGTTCTCCATACTCCATTCCCTGTGGACCAATCAGCGCGGAAAACTACTTGATGAGAAGTGTTAGTGTACATTCGTATTTGACCCGGGTTATCACTACCAAATTGTAGTATTCTTCCCTTGTTGGAATCGCCGCCATCGCCCGTTTTATATACCCAGGCTGCAAACGTCATGTCTGCTGTGGATATGGCGCCGATCCGGGAATTCCACATTGGACCACCACCTATGTACACTCCGGTGCTGGGAGAGCTACTGTCGCCGTCGAAGGTCAGGCTCCCTGATGATTGGATATATTTAGTTGGAGTGGTGCCGCCAGACCAAGCAGGTCGGGAAATATCAGCATCATCAAACGAGCCCGTAAGACCGTTTCCACTCGAATCTATTACCGTTCCTCCCGAGCCCAAGTCTGAATTCAGTTTCCACCATCCTTTCAGGTTTGCTGGGGAAGAGTAAGCCCACGAACCTGTCGGGGTTCTAAAACTGGATGAAAGTGAGTACTTGTTCCATGCGTGGGTGTCTGTGCGCTGACCGTTAACATATAGTTGTGCGCCCAGAACGCTGCCGGTATTAAGCAGTCTAACCGCGTAATGATTCCACGAGCCCATGCTTGAATGAAGAGATGCGGTGCCAATATTGATTATGTTCTTGTTTGTTGAGGAGCCTGATTGTACAGTTAGTACGAATGGGCGCCCCTTTTGGTTTTTGCCCGTTCCACCGGAGCCGCGAGAGGTTGTCAATTCAATGGTCATCCGCGAGTATGCGTCACTTGATGAAAGTTCATTATTCCACCAATCAAATATTACCTGTTTAGATGTTTTCGGGACGACGTTTGTCAGCGAGCCCGTCTGCATCCAAAACTCAACTGTGACGCCATCATCAAAGTTTGCTCTCAGGTTTGAGGTTCGTGTACCCTTTCCATAGGTGGAGGGAAGTCCGGCCGTTTGGTAGATATTAGAATCATAAATGTTAGAACCTTTATAACTATCGGAGTATGGGTTGGGTGCTAATTCTTTTAATGCGAGGCTTGTTGCGGATCCGGTACCGGGACCACCCTTTAAATCGATATATTCATTGGTGGTAGGTATGCCGTAGCCTTCTTTGATAGAGCTTATGGCGTAGGTGTCGGGCGCAAATGTAATATAGCCGTTAGCGCGGGGATAGCGAGTGTTTAGAAGATGATTTTCAATGTCCAAGTTATCATTAAAAAATTGATTTATCTCGGCATCTGATCCGTCGTATGGGTAATACTCCAGAATTCGATTCATCGCAGACTTATAATAAAGGCGCGCTGACCCAAATTTAGCAAAATTGGCCGGTTCAGAATAATTTATCTGGGGAATGTAGCGATCTTGATCGGTAACAATGGCTTCTAAATTTCTAGATGACTCAATCTCTTCGAATGCGTCTTTCTGGTTGGTGTCGCTAAGGTAATTTGTGTTTTTACTGCTAGCGTTGAAAAGCTTTTTAATGCTCATTCTTTCTCACTCTAAATTTGAAGATCTCGTCCTGCTCTTGCCATGCTACCAATTCAGGATCATAAAACGCAAATCTGAGCGCGTATTCATAACCGGGTTGAAGAAGCTTCATGTCTAAATCGAAATAATTGCCTGATACATCATAAGATAACCCCGTAGCAAAGTTGCTCCCCGTATAATGGGGGACTGCCTCTAATCCATCAATGATGCGTGACACCCTATAAGATGCACTTGGGATAGTGGTGGTCGCGGGTGTGCTGTTGGCTTTGGTATAAATGGTGGGATCCCAGTACTTGTTTCGCACGTATAGGTTAAAGCGCGCGTTCTGGGTGGGAGTGTACTCACGTTGTAGGTTGGTAATATTAAGATAGTATACAGGTTCTCGCGAATGATTGGAGGGGGACAGAGTCTTTGGCAGAATGGATCCTGTAAAGTACTGTGTCGTTCCATTATACCACACGTCGTATAGATTGCTCACCGTTCGAGTGGCTGATTTGGTCAGACACACCGAGCACGTATATATACCCGTGCTGTGCCAGCTGGCTGTGTACACTGTGCGTGGTCTATCGGTGCTCCTAGAATAGGGAACATGAATACGGAGGGGTGTCGTGTTCGGCTTTGTGTTGTCGCTGGAGCCAGAATATAATTTTACATATAATTTTCCTGTTCCCACCGCGGGAATGTTTCTGAGTCTACCGCGGACATAATTGTATAAATACAAGGTATTCATGTTATCTTCGTCAGTACCAAGAGAACTGCTAAAGTAGAAGTCTCCTCTATCGTCCTTCCGAACAGAGTTCCAGCGCGCTTCCAAAACAGGTCGCTTGAAAAAGAATTGAGATCCTCTAGCGAAAAACCTCTTGGTGTAATATGACTTCTTTGCGCCGGCAACGTTTTTGACAGTTCCAGAGACGGCAGTCTTGGAGTATGCCTCAAAGCTGGCCGAGAGTCTTACTCCCACCCCATACGTGTTGGTCGTTCCCGCAAGCCATCGTTCTACTAACTTGGTAATATCTATTTCAACATTTTCCAAACCGGTGCTAAACCTCTGTGTGAACGTGAGACCTGTTCCTCCGGCATTTCCATCCCGACCGGTTTGCATATAATCTCCGCCAACATTCCGCCAGGGTCCAGAGCCAGAGCCGCTAATCACTGTAGATACAATTAATATTGAATCGCTCAGGGAGGTGTCCCGGGTGGCTGCCCTAACAGCCCCTCCAAGTTTATTGGTCGTTTTGGTAGTCGCAGCAGGAGACGAGGCAGATGCAGCAGTTATGTTGGCACTGCTCGACAAGACGGCTAATTTGAATTTATTTGAGTATTCTGCTGCAGTTGAGCCGGCTGATATATCAACCTCCACCTCGTCTGGTGCTACATCAGGGGCACTACCGCCGCCATTATTAAACCAAAAAGCATATAGCTTCCGGTAAGAGTCGGTTAAAAGTACGTATTCGTCTTCGTATGATGAGGCTGTGTCGGTTACAAATTGAACCTTGCTGGTTTCGGGGCGCCCTCTGTTGCCGGCATTAATCCAGTTAGAGCCAGTACCATTGTTGGTTATGTCACTATAGTTTTCTAAGTCTAACCCATCGCCTTCCTGCCAACTATGCGAAACAGGCTGTACTACCAACTTGAAGTCTTTCGGAACCGTCTTTGACGACTCTGCAGAAAAAAGGCGCAAATAAAACTTAACGCTACCGCTGCTAGGGAGCTTGCCGGAGGAGCGATCTGTGGTGATTTGTGAGACCGGGAAATTAACCAAGATACGAGAAAGCTCTTGAGAACCTGATGACTGTCTCCCATAGACGGAGTAAATTTCCATGACATCGGCTTGTCCGCTATTGGAGCCAGTGCCACGATTAGACAAGTCCGCTAGATAGGTATTTACAATTGTATTGTCGGCGTTCGCTTTATACCGTTTGAGTGCCATTATTTAGCCTTTCCTATGATATCCGTTTCTGGGAACTTTAATTCCACTATCGCATTTTTAGGAATCATCAGTTCCGAGCCGTCGGGTGACATATTGCTGTTGATATCAATGGTGGCGCTTGAATAATTTGTTCCTGTTTTGTTAAAGATCTTCACCTTTTGGACATCCAAGACACCAGATACATCTTTAAGTGCTTGGTAGATATCTCCTATTCTCAGACCTTCTCCAATAAAAAAGCCCACTCCGTACATACTTGCTATTGCCTTAACACAGTTATCAATCGTACTAAACTTATCGGAGCCGGCTATAACTTTTACAGCGAATTCTATCCCAAAATTCAGAATATAGGGATCTAAAATGTCGATAGTGTCGTTTATCATTCTATGCTGATTGAGCCAAATCTTTAAATTATTTTTAATGGCTCCGTTAGTTTTGGTTAATTTCTCAAAAGAGTCTTCAGAGATAACATACATATTTAAGTTTCTTTTTTGAGAATCCGGATCGCGTTGAACCGACACTCTCTTTATGGAACCATACTTTGCCGGCATTCTATAAGCAACGTTTTCATAATCAGCCTGTGTTACTGCACGGTTTTGAGTCGGGAAGGTGTCAAAGACGCGGAGTTTAATTTCATCTGACGTGGGGTTTGTTACACTTCCAACAATCGGAGTTTCATTGGATGTTTCAAGTGAACTCTCAACAGCCGAAATTTTATCGAACGACAAGGATTTTCGATCTCCAAAATCGAAATAAGCACCATTCACCGTAGTTAACTGCCCTACTGCAACATTCGAATTAACCGGGCTGGACGTACGCATCGTAACTGTAAGTGTGGTATTACTCGGCACGATTCCAAAGCTTTCGTTTTGAGATAAGCGCGTGGGATCAAACGTTAAAGAAGTAGTATACGTTTTCCCAAAAACATCCATAGCCACAGATTGTGGAATTGCCACCACATCGTTAGCGTTTGCCTTGCCGCTTCCAAACTGGAGATGTGTGTTAGATGCGTCTTGTTCTACTACAAATTTTCGTGAAACCAAATAAGGTTTGAGAACCGAAGGAACGTTGTCGTTCTTATAATTGGTATTGGGAATCTCTTTGTATATCATATCTTGGGCAAGGTAGTCCACTTCAAAGTATTCGTTTCCTTCGCTATCAAATACCGAAATAACTTCGGCTGCGTTCGCAACGCCCAGTGTTACTCTTCTGTAGCTTTGGTAGTTTCCAACCTTTACTTGTTCTGTGGCAAAAACTCCCGAGACAACTGTACCGTACGCCTTGATGGCGAAGAAAGTCGGTGCACCCGTTGTGTTATCCACTCGTGCGACCACTACTGGAAGTTTGGGATCTGCAAAATCTACATTTTCTGTTAACGTGAAGTTAAGACCAGTGGACGTGGTGAATTGAGATCCCCTCTTGAGAATTGGTGTGTATCGCAGATCTGGACCAATTCCTGTCGGTGATGGTGGCACCAAGATAAAGAGTGCTGCTTGTCCATAAGTTGATGGTCGACCGGTATATTTATACCCTAAAATGCGACCGTGGCGTAATACATTATTAAACTGATACGCGGTGTCCAAAAAGGACTCATTAACATTGTAATCTAGATAAAATGATAGTTGATCTCCCACATATGCAACTGCGTCTATCATCAAAGACGCAAAAGAAGCCTCGCTAAAATCCTGAAAGGAATCAGGGTAAAGTCTTTCTGCGATCTGGAGCAGATCGTTTCGAATGGATGCAAAATCCCTGCTCGTATAATCAATGGGTAGTATTTTCTTTTGTTCGTTGGCCATTTAAAAACCCTCTTTTTTAAATAGTAAACTTCAATAAATCTGTTATTCCTATATCGGAAACACTATAGAATATTGAGAGTCCAAGAGTGTTGCGATCTATACCTGTGCTATCAAACTTAACTTGTAGAATCGTAACTCCACTCAAATAACGCTTGACTTGTTCTCTTATTTTGTTCTCGATCTCGCTGAAAACTTCACTTCCTACATTTTGAAATAGATAATTGCGCACACCAACACCGAAATTGGGCGTCATAACACGTTCGCCGGGCGCCGTTAATATAAGCATTTTTAAATTTTGTTTAATTAAGGTTTTAAAATCGTCGATCACGGTGTACCCGTTCACATCATTACGTGTGACTGGTAGTGCTACTCCAAAAGATGCCATAATTTATTCCTCCTACTTTAAATAGGTTCTATGTTCTTTAATTAGCTTTATCACACAAGCCGCCGTCTGCGTTAAACGGATTGCTTCTGAGTCTTCCTCTCTTCCACCATGGAAGGAGTCCCTTGCCCGGCGGAGGCATCATTCTTGCTTTAAGGGTGCGGAAGAAAATAGCTGACGGCTTTTCGCCATCTCCTAGGAGATTATCGCCCGGTCTGAAGTCTCGTGAATTATAATATGATCTAAATAGTTTTTTAATTCTAGAGCGCGAGTTCCGAAGCAATTTGCGATCCCATGTGTCCCATTCTTGTACAAAAAGACTGGCTCCCGGTCCGGAAGATCGATCATTATAGTGCATCCACCCTTCGTTCCCAGTCACACCGCTAGCGTTGGGATCCAACTCAATAACCTTTACAACGATGTCATCATCGGAGTAATTACTAAAAAGATTCCCTGCTCCTCCGGTCGGGGGTTCGGGGGCGGGGTATGAGAGTTCAGTAATTTTCTTAGAGATATAGGCACGGGAGCCCGGCTTTGCTCTAATGGCTGCTAGCATCTTGGAGTCCTCGCCGACCCAGGGTTCCTTCTCGTACGGATCGGCATATTTAAAGGCTCCGGGAACAAGATTTGATAGTTCATTTGTGCTAATTCTATAAGTTGCGTCCCCTTTTCCACATGAAACTTCGCCCACTGACGACATAAATGCCATGTCATTATAGATGGCGAGCAACCCTGTCACCTTCTTGAACGAGAAAATATAACTCGTCATCATCTTATAGCGAGCATCGTTCTTAAGCATATTCAAGAGACAATAAAGAAGCTTGCTGTTGGGCTGTAGGGTGTCGAATTGTGATACGAGCAGGTCCAGCGAATCCACCTCTACGGACGTTATCAGTGTTTTGCCGCTCTTCACATAATAGAAGTCTAACCCATAGCGTACTCCCATGTTGCCTTTAATTCCTACATCGATTCCATCGTCGTTTTTTATCGTCTCTATGGTTCCCGGATAAATATCCGAGAGTCGTGCGCCGGGTGGATTTCTCTG
Organism: Candidatus Pacearchaeota archaeon; assembly: GCA_002690445.1. Next base: position 45,572 of record NZER01000008.1, on the reverse strand, counting down.
GATGAGGGACTTGCCAGCCTCTTGTCCATATTTCCCGTCGTTAATTCTAATATATTTTTCTATAGCAAATGGGGTGCTCGCGCCTCGCGAGCCGACAACGGTGCCGAGATCTGGTACATCTCCCAAATCAACTACGGTTATTGTTTCTCGCCCACTTGCGCTTCCATCGGGGGTCGCATCTTGAATATCCAGGCGTTGTGTGACTCTCTCTTGGGTGCCTATTTTAATAGCCGTAGCAACGGGAGTTAAAAGATCTTGGGCAGCTGCAGCTGCTTCGGTCGAGGGTACAATTTCTCCGGGCGCGGGTCCGGTTTGTTCTTCGCCGGCCACATAAACAACATCGCCCTCAGCATCAATCTCACCATGGTAAAATCCAATATATTCATCGCCGTAATTAAAATCGTCTTCTGTGTTCCGGTTGTCTGCTACTCTAAACTCGCCGCCGGGTGTGTAGTATGGTCCAGGCCACGAACGACCTTCCCCTTTGGGATCGGGCGCGTTCTCGGTGGGGAGACCCACAGGAACTTCTACCACCTCGGGTCCAGCGAATACTACCTCGCTATCTGCGCACTTGTTTTCAAAAATCCAATAATCTAAGTCGAAGATAGTGGGATTGAATCCACGAGACCGCATATTTTTAACCATCTTTTCGCCCATGTGGGTGAGTTCACGGTTAATAATTTGTTGTAAAATAAGTTTGGCGTGTTCTTCAACTGATTGTACTGCTTCGAGGTTTTTGTCGCCGCGGAAGCCCTTAAGTGTCTGTAGCAAACCGGCATCGCGAGTCATCTTCGCCTCTCTCAAGCCGGCTTCTTTGCGTGTGGTTTTGTCCCCATCACTATTGGTAAACGTTCTATTTTTGCTTAGTCTGTCGGGGAAGGCATAATCGGTTTGGAGATCATTGATCTTGTCAAATGCTGACTGCAGGGCTCCTCCGGGGGTCGGTTGTGGCATTTCGCCAGCCTCTACGAGAAAGTCATAGCACTCCACTGACTGCTCTAAAAAGCCGTACCAGAATTCATCATCTTTGAAGGGGTTAAGAGATTCCCAAAACGGAGCTTGCACATCTTTAAAGTCCTCCTCCATTCGTTCTAAAATATATGCAGAATAGATGCTACTAAAATTGTCTGGGAATTTAGGCATAATCTTCGAGAACGTTCCCATAGCTTTGAAAAAGTGGGTACTAGCATAAATTCTAATCGAAGCCATCACTAGTGCGTACATATTTACTCGCGCGGCTCTGTCCATAATTCTTTTAAACGGCACTTCGCGTACGCATTCCGGATCGTAGCTTAAACGCGGGTCTTCTGGAATGGTGGAGTAATGCTTGTCTACAAACTCCTGCACTTCATCAAAATCAATCAGGTCGGTGTTGTGAGGCTTACAAGGAGTATATTCAGGGAAGAATACTTGAATAAATCCCATCCATCCGTCATACTTTGTCGGCTTAATATAAAGAGCAGGGTTGCAATAGGTACCTCCAAATGTAGCGGGATCCAAATAGATCGCGCGCTCGGTGCCTTCACGTCCGTCTCGTTTAGCATTAAATTGATCTCTGCTTATTCCCAAGATCATTTCTCGATTTTGATGATCGTAGGGTGCACCAGATGGATCAAGATAATCAATATCCGTCTGGGTCAGATAGTCATAGTCGGCACCATATTTCCAGCCGCTTTCGTTGGCGCCAATTTCATATGCAAAGTGTTCGAAAATGTTTTGCATAACTGAGTCGTATTCGTCCTTAAGCGCGCTATCAGCAGTCGTTCCTAAAAAATCCGCCAATAAATAAACTTGCGGGACATAATCTTGCAGTACGCTCATACTTTGTGCGAACTGCGGAAAGTCCGCCAAATTCAGACCTGCCCCGGGAGCGGCCGAATTGGCGCCTATAAGACCCGCTTTGGTATTTTCATTAACGATTGATGGTTTTTCAAGAGGGGGCGATTTAAACGCATCTAATGAATCATCAACTGCCAAAAATTCAAATTCGCGGCTTCGAACGAACTTATTTCCTACTGAGCCCCCTGTCATTCCTGCATTCAGATTATCGCGTTGTGCGCGAGGGACCATAAAGAGAACAAGGTTAAGCAATGCTTGAAGTGCCCAGCCAACAACTGGAATGTTTTCAATCCATCCGGGCAAGTCCACAGGTTCTGCCTTTTTCATTTCTTCCCCCACCTGATCTGCCATTGGATTTGGTCCGGTTGAATCCAAATTCATTTTTTCGATAATTTGAACTCTTATGTTGTCGTCAAAACGATTTCGAACGACACCGTTGCTGTCTTCTATAATATCAGAAAAATAACATTGCTGATCAAATCCCCATCCCCACTGGCTACCGAGGTCCCACGTGCCTTTTTCTACGAATCCTTCATTGCTGCCTATAAAACCCTTCCGCATGCCGGCGGCATTATCCTTAAAGTTCAAGCATATATCCGCACCATCTAGATCCCAATTTCCTTGTTGGGGTCCCGAAGGGTTTCCTTTGCGAAGCTCTCGGGTAATGACGACTTTGTTATCATCCGACTCGAAGGAGCCAAAACCAGAGTCGGGCATCTTGATACCCAAGGTGGTATTATATCCAAAATCTGGTATCTTCAATAAGTCGATGCCGGTTCCCATTATCGGATTAAAATCTAAATCTGCAAACGATATGGAGCCTTTCACTGCTGGAGTTGCCTCATTGCGGGTCACAAACTCAAAGTGCTCGTGGAGATCGTTTCCGCCGCCGCTGAGCTTGGCATAGCCAGGTTTGATGACATAATCGCTGCGCGAGATGTCGCCAAACGAATTTGATTTAAGTCCAGCATTCAAAAATTGTCTCTTAAGCCACTCTCCCACATAATAAGGGAATTGTCCCACTTGACTAGAAAAACCAGCATTGCCCTGCATAAACGACCAAAATCCGGTGGATGCCTCTCCGCCGTTGGGAAGGTTGGTGGCAAAGTTGACATATTTCTTCATATTGAATGCCTTTCTCCAATGGGCAGTGAGAGGGTTACCGTGAGTATCTGACATTACCATATTGATAAAACCCCAGTCATCGTCGCCCGCAAACAATCCGCCGTTACCCATCATATCCTTGGCATATTCAACGCGCAAAATTTCGAAATTCGCCTGCGTATTCTGAGAATTTGCGGCAACTTGTGCCGGTCCCTCGTAGGGTATCATTCCATCGTCGCAGCCTGGTTCCGATACCAGCGGCGGCAACTGGCTAGCAACGTACGGACCAATACCTCCTTGTATAATATCACTTAAGTCTTCTAGGTCGGTTAACATATCTTCTCTGAGGTCACAAAACATTTTGTGGCATTGTTCAGGGCTGGCGCGCCCTTCCAAAACGGTGCATCGTAAATTCTTAAATGCTTCTATTTGTTCTTCATTCGAGCACATGCTTGGATTGGCGGGAATTAATTCGTTATCCGGGGAAGCAGCTACCATGTCTCTTAGGTGCTGGCGGTATTCTAGAGGTGCCATCACACCAATGTTTCCCACGAGTCTTTTAATTGCGCGCTTGTTGGGCATTGAGGCTCTAAACTGTGGGTATTCATATTCGATCAACTGATCCGCAATCTCTAGAAATTCAGGTCCTGCATTTCCTAGGAAGGCTTCGGCAAACTCCCTTTGGGTCACACCAGCCGACAAGTCCATGCCGAATTGGAGAGTGTTGTCGGGATTGGCATATGCGTCGGCGCCCATACCCATCTGAGCCATTAATGCTAAAATTGTATCTTCTATCTTTTCTTCGTCTGCATCCGGACCACAGAATGCTTCGCGAATAACTTTAGACATCGTGGTGGAACCCGCCATGGCTGCAGGGACTGCAGCAGCAATTTTGCCTGTTTTCTCCAACGCTCCGCACAGCGCATTTCCAATTATTTCACACACCTTCACCATCAAGTTAATGATAACTATTGCCACTATGGCTTTGAAAGTAAAGGTAATAATATCCCAGAGGTTTTCCTGCCAGTCTGCAAAGTCTGGAAAATATTGCAAAGGATTCTCTAGACGGGGGAGCCTGATTTCAGTCATGTTTCGACAGAAGGGAAGCCCTAATGATTTAATAAAATCATAAATACTGGGATTAAAGAGAGGGGGCTGCGGGCAGTCCATCATAGTGATAATAGCACTAATAATTTCTGCTCCCGGCATTTTGTTAAGCTCGTCAACCAATGCCATAAGATTATCGCCATAGAATTTTATTGTTTCCTGGGCCCACAGTTGCATAATATCGGCTGATGGTATATCTTCTTGTCCTTGGGCGCCGGCACCACCATCCAATTGAGACATTACAGTGCGTTCGTAGGCGTTTGGGTTTGGCGGGCTGTACCCTGCGCCTCCCCCCATCGTTTCACCGGGACCAGTGGAACCTCCCGAGCGCGTCCATTCCTCGGTCGCTTTGAGGATCTCGGAAGACTCCCAAATGCGATATTCTCCCGTACCAATCCAAACGACTGCTTTAGCTGGGGAAACAACGCCTTCGTAAAGGGCACCGACAGCGCCCTTTGCTCCGGCAACGGCTGCGGCGCCGGGAGTTTCTGACTTACCGAAGAAGTTCTGACCGATGCCGTCGCTATCTCCAAGAAGATCTCCGTTAGCAAGGCGTTCTTTGACTTTCGCGTCAATGCGGTTCTGAGCGTCCAGCGGAAGATTTTGGAAAAGGGAACCAAAATTTTCAACGTTCATTGACTTAAGCGCAGCTTTAACGGCAGCGCTCATCATTTCATCAAAGGTCATGCCGCCCATTAGGCATTTCATAGCAGTGTTCATAAAATCAAACAAGCCGCACACTTTAATTCTTTGGAATCCAAACTCAAATAGTTTTCCCATCATGCTGACGGCTGGACCGAACTTGGTCTTCGAGACCATCATCATAACGCATATTTGCAGATATATTTGATCATCTTTATCTAATTGTTGGAATGCTTGCATCTGGGCCATGCCCATAATTTCACCTAGGTTGGCGTCGCTGATCGCATCAACGCTAATCCCCATTATCTCATCATCTTTCCGAGACTCTTCTATATCAGTTTTGCAAAGTGATTTTCTCCATTTATATGCGATAGCGTCTCCCAGACTAAAAACGCCATCCAAAATGTCCTGTCCTAGATCTCGTATTTCTTCATCTAAAGCATCTGCTAGACAATCTCCTACCGTCTCCCCTTTCACATTTCCATCAGTAATGTCGGTATAAACTTCGGGGTACGTATATTTCACTATAAATTCGTGCCACGGAGTAGCGGCTCTGGCACTTAACTCGGCATCCATTGCTGCCACCCGGGCAAAATAAGCAACTGCAGTTGGATCCTTCCACACTCCTTGTTTGGCGAGCGGTCTAACTGAGCTTTTGTTCAGGTAAAACGGCTTTTCACCACACTCTCGTGTGTAAATCTTCATTCTTCTAAGTTCGTAGTCTTTAAATGTGCATATTAGTCGTACGACTGTCTGATCAAACAAACCGGTAAATGCCTGTCCAATAGTCCCAACGCCAGGAATTTGGAAACCTCGGAGTTGGAGAAAGGCTTCTAATTGAATCATAAGGCGCCCCAACTCTTTAAGATCAAAAAGGGCAGTATCACCATAATCTTGCAAGTTGAAAACAGTACCCCTCACCCGACTATTCGTGTCGCCACCGGTGCCTTCGCCGCGTGACCCATGAGTTTCGGCTGCGGCGCCGCCGGTTTCGGTTCCGCTTTCAGTGTAGGATGTACGTTCACCGCTGCGGCGTAATTGATCATCGACGAAGTAAATCGATCCTTCCCCTAACTGTCGATACATGGTCAGGTAGCGCCCATACAAATCTAATCCCTTGCGTACGCGAATCATTTGCGCGCCTAGGTGAGCTGTATCAAATTCTACGGTAATTTCCTCGGGTTCCGGTGGATCCTCTTCGGTATCTTCTTGCGCGGCGGGCAATTCGTAAATAACATCAAATGGGACCGAATAAAGTAATTTTAATCGAGAATGCGGGCGCGGTTCTAAATCATATTTATCATACTCAATAGATTCATATACAGTACTCCGTGTATCGTCACTATCTTCTTTCCCGGCAAAAAGAAGAAGATTTTCAATCGCTTCGCCAACATACTCTTCAAATCTCTCTCTGAGTGCCTCATCAATTGCCGCGTCATCTCCCGACGCTAAAACCTCGGCTGGGGCGGTGGTAGTGTGAGGTGTAACCTTTGTTGCTTGAAAGTGGCACTTTTTTTGATTAAGTTGTGGTTCGAAAACCTTAAAGGTTTTCCAGTCTGGAACAATTGCAGTGGGGTTGGGAATGCACGGACCTTTACACGGTACTGGCTTGGATATAATCTCGTCATCACAAACATCAATTAGTCCGTCACTATCAATGTCTTGAAATTTTAAAAATTTTGATTCTGCCATAAATAAATCCTATGTTAACCATATGTTCGGGCTTGCGATATAACGATACCCGTGGTGTTCTAAATAATATTGCTCCCACATTCTTATACGTATACGGGTAGCCCACAAATTTGCCATTACGAAGGTTGCGGTACCCAATCCTGCAGGGACGAATGCTGTGGGGACTGATGGGCGGTACGGATCGACTGCTAGCACTCCATTATACCCAGCTTGAATTAGTGCCATATTATAAACGGCTGACCATACCTTTTGAATATTGGTATTCATCTCTTTAAGGGCTGCTATCATATTGTGCCCCTTGATGGCTGGCTGTAGATAAGCAACCTCTTCAAGTGGATTTTTGAGTCCGCCGTATAACAATTTGGAGTCACTATAGTTTCCCGCTATCAATTGAATGGTTGGGGCTCCTTGGCTTTTGCCGCCTTTGGAGTTGGGCTCTCCAAATGTTGTCCCTGTGCCGGTGAATCCTGACCCGCGACCGCTAATTATTTTCATGCTATTTCTAGCAATTAGGCGCACATCATCGGCTTTGATGCCAATGCCAGCGCCCTGAACAGGCTTGGACGGCAAGGAACCTGGCACGCCGGCAGCAATCCCAAAGTTTTTATCCAAATTGGTCATTTGGCTTACATAAATACGGGCTGCGTCCGCTGAAAACATCGGCTGTGCGAGTGTATCCTTTTTTAAACCTTTTCCTGCGCGTGCAGAGGCGCCTCGTCCGACTACTATATCGATTGTGGCGCTGTCCGCGTATCCCTGTCCACCAGTACCACTGCCAATCACGCCTGGGCGATCAGTCCCAAAGGTAATATAAGACCCCATGTGTTCTATAACAGACGAATTTGGTGCCATCTTAAACAACAAATTCTTCATAGGAACCATGGTATGAAAGACACCACTGTTTGTGGGGACCGCATTGATGGGCTCGCCTGGACCCGACATCCGCGAATTAAGGTCGCTGCAATCTGACTCGGGATCTTCAGGATCGCAATCGGGATTAGTATAGGCGGGCTTAGTCTCGCCAAATATAGACATAAAAACTTCTCTTTTCTTTAATAAGTATCAAAAAAACATATTTTTTGTGAATAACTCAGTATGATTTATTAATCATTTACCCCCGGTATTATAACGGGAGGGAAACTTGGATCACTGGGGATCTGAATGTGTAGGTGCTCGTTGGGGAATCCGCCTGACGGTCGGGTCTGGACAGGTTTTAGTCTCGATGAGCTGCAATGGTTCTTCCAGTATTTGGGACCCGAAGGCTCCATACAAGAACCTCCGCCGCCGGAATAGGAGTTGTTGACGGCTTCGGCTTGCTGCATAAGAATCTTTATCTGATCGAGTGATAAATGACCGGTCATAATGTCTACTCCTCTTCCGCTGCAGTGCCCTTTGAGCAACATTCCAGATTTCTGCATTTCTACGATATAGTCTTCAATCGCTTGGTCGCCGGCGTCGGTTTCAAACAGGCTAATGAGTGGGTCCATCCAGGCAGCCGGGTAGCCGTATGTGTCATTTATCATTTTTCTTCCTTCGCCATCTTTTCCGCCGGCGGCTCCCCAAACATACTTCTTCATAATCAGACCCTGTTCACGAGAAGATCGCTGTCCCGATCCTATATTAAGGATAGGAATTTTCAATGTCTTATCATCAGCTTCCTTGTGATTACCGAGGAAGTTAGATAGCTGTGATAACCAGAGTCCGAGTCCGGGGTTAATTTTAGCGACACCACCGTCGTCGGTCTTCAATGCCTTGATAGGGGGACCACCGCCCGTGCTCAGGGTTGACAGATCTGACACAACTTTTATTGGGTTTCTCGCGGCTGCCATGTCTCCAAAAGAATTTGGAAGTCCCGCTGTACAGCCGATTGACCTAAGAAGACTACTTACGTTTGTGTCTCTGGCAAGGAGTTTGCTAAATAAACCTACTTGTAAGTCATAGCAAAATACATTTTTGTTTAGTTGAATCTCTACAATATCTCCTCGTTGGACGCGCTGTTTGGATAGTGTTGCATCAATTTGAATAATATCGGTATGTTGTTGGATGGCGGAAACAGCGGCGGGCACATCTCCGGCAGCAGCCAGATCGCAAGGATCTGGCAAAAACATGTGTGGGGAGTTTGGATCAATTACTCTAGCCTTAAATTTATATTTTTTTACTTTGCCGAGTTCGCCAGCTTTCGAGGCGGCTCCCAACCCAATGGCTTCTACATTGGTCAGTTGTTGTGAGTTTGTTAGTGCAATTGCCTTAAAGGTGTCACGCTCACCATAAAAATCAAACTTTAAAGAGTCTCTTACTGATTCTTTAAAAAGACTAAGAGCTTGTTCTTCTAAGGCAAAATCGCTCCAATCTAAAAAGTTCCTAAGCGCCATGCTCGGCATCTCCTTGAATTAAATCAAACAAGCTAGATTTATCATCTTCCGATAATTCTATGGAACCTTCGCTTCCCTTCTGTTTCAAGTTAATAATTTTTACAAGCTGTTCATTTGATCGCTGCATCGTTTCGATATGTTTGGCAGCGACCGGGCTTAGTCTTTGGTTTTGTTCGGCATCGTTGGCAATCTGGTTTGCGATCTCATTTAAAAATTCGCGCGCAATTTTACGATCATTGCGCACGTTTTCCAATGCTTCTGTCATGAGTGAATCTAAATCATTTTTGTTCACAAGTCGCCACTCTCCCAATTAGCTTTAAATGCTGAGTATTTCTTTCTAAATTTCTTCAACGAATTCACTATTTGTTTGGTATTCAAACCGGTGATCTCTCGAAGGTATAGGTAAATAGCTTTCTTGTTAAAAATTTCAATATCCTCTTTGGATTCAAATAGAATATTGATAGCCTTATAAACTCTTAAATCGTTTTCCTTCATTTGGGACATGTCCCACGATTCTAATTCACTATAAAATGATTTCCAAAACTCTTCCTCTTCTCGTTCGGTAAGATAAGATTCATCAGTGGAAAGATATTGTTCTTCATATTTTTTTGCTATGTTATCATAGTCGATTTCTCTGCGTTGGCGCTTCTGTTGCTTTTTTACTTTATGGATAAACCAGTTCTTGGTTATGACTGAGAAGTAGGAAAAGGCTTTAGATCCCTTGCTTTGATCGTACTTGTCCAATATCGTCATTAGCCAAATTTTACATTCGTCTCTCAGATAATCAATATTTGGTAAATTGGTGAATTTATATGTAAAAACTATTTTATCCACCATTTCGTTAAATGCCGGCTGTATCCATTTGATATACAAGTCGGTGCGTTCTTTTTTACACGTAGTAATGGCGTATCTTACAATGGCATCTTCATGAACCTGTGTAAAATAATGGTTTTTACGCCTCTTGGTTACTTTCGCCTTCTTCGGGGGGATTTTCTTCATTATCATCTGTTTCTTGTTCTTCTTCTGTTAGTGAATATATGTATTCAAATGTCTCTAGCTGTTCGTTAAACGATAGCGCATGCTCCATCAGATGTTCTAGGGTCTGATCTCCATAAAACATCTCAAGCTCATAAACTTTTTTTACATGTGTAGCAAAGGCATTTACCATTTGCTTGAGATCTCCCAATTCTTCAGATACTGATAGTAATTGGGCGATTACTGCTCTTGCATATGCAAAAACTACCACATTGAAACCAAGTGATATTACACTGATACATATTAAAATAATTTCGAGTTTACTCATAATTTTCGCTCGTTGTCTCTTCCTTTAGTTCTTCCAAAACCTCTTTATTGGCTTCAATAAATTCTTTCGTTAGGTCTCCCACTTTGGGGTTACCTTTCTTTTTGGGGGTGAGAGGTTTCGTAAGTAATTTTTTTATATCGGTACCATTGCATAAGATACAAAATTCTTGAGGTTCCTTCCATGAGTGTACCGCAACAAAGTCCTTCTTACAAATGTTACAACAATATCGATATCTTGGCACTATCTTACCATGTTTTCCAAATCTTGTTCAGTGATGGGGGCATCATTAGAAACACGCACCGTCGGGGGATTTAAGACAACTAGTCCCTCTTCCCCTTCTTTAAGTTCGAATCCCTTTAAAATTGGGACAATGTCAAGCTCATTTAATAGTGATTCCTGGAGGGCCATCATCACTGCCCCCAGTGCTTGATTAGATAATCTATAGTTCTTTTCGTTTTCTTCGGTCATTTTATTCTCCTTTGTTGGACACAGCGTCCTTGATATTTAACCAGTCATGATTTTTTCTAACTTCTAAATTCTTCTCCCACGCTGCTTTCAAAAGCGTAGGCTTAATGTTTTTATCTTCAAAATATTTTATAAATGCATTCATGTCTTTGGGGAAGCACTTGCCTCCAAACCCAAAGCTCCCATCGTGACCGGGAACATCGACATGTGAGTTTCCTATCCTTCCGTCACTCAAAAATCCTGCCATGATGTCTTCCCAATTAAGAGCATCACGATACGACATCTGGCGCATTTCATTCATAAAGGAAACCTTGGCGCCAAAGAAACAATTGCACATGTACTTTATAAACTCTGCCGACTTAGTGTCGGTCTTGATTATTTGAGTAATTGGAAACCGAGTGCGGTATAATCCTTCGACGCGCGCAACCAGCGCCGGGTCACCACCTATGACGATGCGAGATGCGTTAATGAATTCAAGACGAGCGGCCCTTTCGGTTAAGAACTCGGGATTGAAAACGATATTTAGGTGAGGATATCTTTCAATGTAGCTCTGCGTGGTACCTGGGACAATGGTGGATTTGAGAATGAAGATGTTGTCTGTTCTTTTGTTCAGTGTACTTATCTCTTCCATCACACTATCCAGTATATCCAGGCTTATGGTGCCGTCGGTTGTTGATTCCATCGGTGTCGGCACCCCAACAAAAATAAATTCACAGTTATTAACCAACTCATCGAGAGGATCTAGCGAACGCTTAGGGTCTTTATCGTAAATCATAATCTCTGCATGCAGCGCGAAGCCGGCAGCAATTGCCGAACCCACAAATCCATTGCCTATAATTCCAACTTTTTTCATTTTACACTCTCCATCCAAGGTTTAAATTTTTCATATACGTATTCTGGCTCTGGGTGCCACGCGTGTTCACCCAAAAATAGCACCGGGGTATCGTGAGGGTTCCAATTTTTGGTGTATCGTACATGATTATACATGATAGACCACACCACGTGGGGGGTTCCACACAAACTGGCGAGGTGCATGGGTCCAGAAGAGGATCCAAAACAACACCGAGCACCACTAAGTGCCTCAATTGCGTCGCTCATGGGTATATTTCGCAGGTCTGTCGTGCCCTCAATGTGCCCGGAAGCATTTTTGGTACCTATACAAGCCACTTTTTCTCCATTTTTCACCAATAATTCCAACAATTTAGACCATTTTTCCATATCCCAGTTGTCTTCTTCTCGCAAAGGGCGCCTTCTAATATGAAAAATATAGTCATATTTTCCCGATTTGTTCCCAAATATAACATATTTTGGCTTTATTTTTAAGTTTCCGAAGGTAAATACCTCAGAAAAGTGAGTCATTGGCGGTTGGCCTATTTTGCGTGCTGGCAACCATGTGACATTTTTATCCGATATATCAATATTGTTTTCTTTCAGTATGCTGTTCAATAGTATTCCATTAATTTGGACATTTGGCATAAAAAACATGTCTGGTACGCCCACATTGCTATCATATTCTAAGACCTTATCGGCAAAGTCTGTATAAAGGTTTTTGGAATTTTTTCTTGTGATGCAGATCGTCTCGTCAAACTCTTCGGCGAGGGCGCGTATATAACCGTGCCATGCGAACAGTTCCCACCCAAACTCTCCGAGCCAAGGACCAGCAATTAATACTTTATCGCTCATGTTCATATCCAAACAATTCAAATATGAGTCGGTCTTTGTGGTTGACTAAATCGTAGGCTTCCCGATCATAATATTCGGAGTAGTGCATATGCTCGCTTGTGTGAATTTTGCTAGCCTTTAGAATTTCCTTTCTGGTGTCTACGTTAATCCCTATTTTATCTTCTACCAAAGACACAAAGCTGTTGGCAAGGTCGTCTGTTTTTATTATTTCTATATCGCCCAGGACTATGTCGCCCGAGTTGAGATGGATGCCAGAGTTTATTTTATCAGCATAACACCTAATCATTCGATAGGTGTATGGACCCACATTCATGCGCGAGATTATATTAAAATCCAAATCATGATATCTTACCCCTTTAAGGGTCAGAAATTTCTTCACCCATTCAGCAAAGTTGTTGGTTCCTTTAAAGGTCTCACTAAAAAAGGAAGTGTCCGCATCGGGAAGGTGGCTGTGATACAAGGAGACATACCAGTTGTATGGATCTCGGATGGTGCCTATGACAAGCTTGTCTGCGTCTTTCTTGGCTATATCTCCAAAGCCATTATGTTCGGGTCTAATATTTACGGCATTCATATGCTGTTCCATCATGTGTTTGATGAACGTTCCCCCACATTTCTGTAGATGTATAAATACAATGTCGTCGTTAATAATCATACACCCTCCTTAGCTTAGTAGTATTGGACATGCTCTTGCCATTCGGGTATCATTCCAATTCTATATTTAACTGCTTGCCAGTCTACTTCGTTTTTTAAAAATATGTTGGCTTTGACTTTTTGGCTGAGAGCGAAGAAGGAGAGCAGCCCTTGAGGTCCGTAGAAAGTCTCTGCCTGTGTTATAATCGAAAGACACTCATCTAATGCGGTGCTCCTTCGGAGATCAATACAGTCATAATCTTTTAGGATGGGCGCGTCTATCGTGTCAGTACCCAGAACAACAAGTTTTTCTGTTTTTGGTATACGTTTTAAATCACTATCTTTCAACTTTCTCCACACTTGGTTCAATCCCGAACTCAACTGAACTACGTTGAATTTTGGTGGCAAATTAAACTTATCTATATTGGGAAGCTGGAATACTGGGTGGGGTTCCCATGTTTCGTGTGGTTCGAGATATCCATTAATACATGGTTCGGCAAGAGGTTTCTTGAGAAAGTTTACCTCTATGTCTTCCAACAAATTATATATCTTCCCTATCGATGGATAAGCATAATCATGTTTCGAAAAATGATTGATGGTCTTAATTTTGTCACGATTTGCCAACACTTTTAAAACTATCATAAAGGCATCGCCCAGTGTTCCTCTCGCATAAATTGATTCGTTAAAAATTCTCATCTTACCACTTAAAGTTGTTTCTATAGTGTTCTACTAAGTCCTTGATTTCATTATCAAATACTCTTTGGGGCACCCAACCCAAAGCGCGGAGCTTATCATCATTTAGGGCATACCTAATGTCTTGACCCTCTCTCTTGAAGGTCAAATCCGTCATTTCCGCCCAATTAGCTGGTAGGCTTCCACAGTAACATTCAACAATTTTTTTAAACGTGTCGATGTTTTTTTGTTCGAAACCTCCAGCAACGTTATAAATTTCATTTGTGTTTCCTGATTCTATAATTGATGTGACCGCAGCGGCTGTGTCTGCTGAGTGAAGCCAGTTTCGAATTGGCTCTCCGCCATCATGCAGGCGTACCTTCTTGCCTCTCATCAGGTGTTTAATAGTAACAGGTATCAGCTTCTCTGGGAACTGCCCCAACCCATAATTGTTTGTGGGTCTCAAGATTATATACTTAAGCCCGTAAGTGCGTGCCCACGCCATTATAAGCATGTCTGCAGCCGCTTTTGAGGCTGAGTAGGGGTTGGATGGCTTCAAGATATCCCCCTCTGTGTGATAGCCTCTCTCAACGTCCCCGTATACCTCGTCGGTGCTGAAGTGGAAAAAGACCGGCATTGCATCTACATTTCGTGGTTTAAGTCTTGTGAGATCTAAAAGATTTTTTACGCCCACCACATTTGAGTGTATGAAGTCCGCACTGTCGATGATACTATTTCCGACATGTGACTCGGCGGCCAAGTTAATTACGTAATCGCAGTCTGGCAAATATTTAAGGGTCGCGATGTCTTTCTTAACGAATTTAAAGTTTTTACTTCGAGAAAACTCTTCTATAAATTCAAGATTGGCAGCATACGTGCACTTATCTATGCCGTATACCTTCCATCCTTTTTGTAGACACTCTCGCACCACATAGGATCCAATAAGACCCAAGCAGCCAGTAACTACGACGATTTTAAAATTGCTTTTATTCATATAATTTTTTATAATCTAACTTCATTTGTTCAGTTGCGTTGGAAGCATTGGCTTCAAATATACCGCTTCCCGCATAGTGAATAATGTGCGAATGAAATCGATTTGGCATCCCATTCCATGCTTCAGAAAACATGGTCATATGATTAAATCGATATCCTAGATTTTGGACATTAAATCCATTTTTCTTTATCAAATATCCGAGATGTACATCGTCTTGACCGTATCCGAGCCAATATTGTTCATCAATCGTTTGATATATTTCCTTATGACACTTGGATGTCACAAAGACTCCCGTGTTGATATATTCCTCTTTCCACCCAATGTCCCCAAACTGCTGTTGGGCTGCAAAGATGCGGTGGTGGCGATCTGGCTTTCGCGAGCCAACGTCTTCTAAGACGGTTCCGATGTTATTATATTCAACAGCATCAAAAATATTAGGACAGTTGGGATTCAAGAGAAGATCGGTGTCTAGATGTAGAATCCTGTCATATTCGTCATGAAGTTCCCCGTGTTTTAAAATTCTATAGTGCCACCGTCCGTTGCCTTCAGTACAGCCGGATTCGTGGTCTAATACCATGAAGTCTGCGCCTACTTTCTCTGCGTAGTCTTTAAAAATCGGATGAGAAATATCTGCGTATTCTTGTACTCCAGAGTCGGCGCGTGTTGTAATTAAAAGCTTCATGTATATCCGAACTCCTGTTGGTATTTCTCGATCTCACCAAAGAGAGAATTTAAGTCAATATCGTGAGTGTTAAAAAAACCATCGTATATTGTTTCTATATTCTTATAGAGAGATACTTGGCTTTGATCGAGGCTCTTATACCGGCGCGCCTTGTTGGCATTGCGGTAACGGCTCGTAAAACTTTTCATCTCGTTCGTATATGTGATGTCACAAAATTTACATACTTCTTGTATTGTCTTTTCAAAATTTAAAATAACGTCTTCCATTTTAACTACCAATATTCGCTGGGGGTAATTGTTCTTAATGAAGGAATATATCCTATACATCCATTCCATATCAGAGATGCAGCCATCGTGTGTGGCATCGTCTGAGAGTGTCGGGGAGTCATGCCCCGGTTGGCCGCGGTAAATCTTGGACAGTGCCGTATCCCGGAGATCTCGAATTGTCCATAGGATTTTTAACTCAGGGTTATCCTCCAGCAGCTTGCGAGCCATTCCCACGTCGGGAACGTACACAGTGTCGCACTTGCTTAAGTATTTGGCAGGAAGTGACTCGTTGCGATAGAACACGCGCTTGTCCTCCGCGATGGAAGTCGCATGGAGTTGATTGGAAGCCCTGAGTATCTCTAAGAGCATATTTGTTCCGGTGCGTCCGCAACCCAACACTAATGCGCTCATCATTTATCCTTCCCGTACATCTTTGTGCTTCCCTGTTTATAGAGCTTCTGGGGTTGTCCAGTCTTAACCATGTGATTGAGCGACTCATCTATCTCTTGTATTAAATCATTTCGTTGACAATTTGCCACATTAGTAATACGACAGGCGTCTGCTATTTCTTTATCGGTCGCATTTGCTTTCCTCTTTACATCTTCCGCTGTCCAGATTCTGATGTTAGCAATGGTAAGTTTGTCGATTAAGTTGCCTATGGTGTCCGCCATTTAATTCTTCCTCCGATATACCGTGTTATACGTTCGCTTTTCTGGCTTCTTACCCTCCCAATGCTCCGGTACCAGTTCGGCAAAACGATCCCAGTATGGATCATCGATTTCTTCATAGTCAAAGTTTCCCAAATGTTTGCGGAGTGATTTTTTCTGATTGCCGGACATGTGTATCGTTTCAACGCGAATAATTTTAGGGAGTGCCACGTTAAAATCTGTTGACGTCAAAATGTCCCAATCTGAGCCCTCCACATCTATCTGAAGTAGATCGAATTCTACCCCCTTTAGGTTATACTTTTCAAGTAGTTCCATTAGTGTCATTGCCGGAACATCGGTTCCATTCGACTTTATATCACACACAGTGGATGCGGTACCTATACTGCCTTTAGGGCTGATGCCAATCTCGCGCTTGCCGGTGAGTTTGAGGGAGTGAACCACGTGCTTTTTATATTTCTCGTTTCCAACTACAGCTATCTGCTCAAAAAAACTGTCTGTAAGATATGCATAGTGTTCTTTTAAAATCTCGAAGGCGTCGGGTAGTGGCTCAACAAAAATGCCGTTCCAACCCTTCTCGGGCACGAGCCACCACATAATATCGCTATCTGTTTTTCCACGATTAGCTCCAAGTTGAATAAAGTTAATCAATTCATTTTCCTATAATTTCGAACTCTGGGCATGGAACAATAAACTTTCCTCCTGCCTCTAAGAAATCAGATTCTCTTTCCACAAATTCTTTGATGAAGTGCCATGGCAGTACCAGTAAATAATCTGGATTTGCTGCGCGCATTTCCTTTTCTGATACGATGGGGATGTTCGTCCCCACCACATACTTCCCAAACTTTTGTGGGCTTCGCTCTGCTATGGCTACCACATCATCAGGGGTAAGTCCATAATATTGAAGCAGTGTGTTTCCCTTTGTGGAGGCTCCGTATCCATATACTGTCTTTCCTTTCGCTACTTCTGAACGAATAAATCCGACCGTTTGCCTTTTCATTTCTTCCAATTTGACTGCGAATTCAGTCCAGATTCCCGGATCGGAAACGTCCATATGTTCCTCTTCGTAAGCTAACAACGCGTTAATTCTAAAATTGCATACGTCTCGGAGAGGCTTTGTTCCGAATGAGGTTTCACGGGCATTTTCCTTTTGTAAGTAGATCCTGCAGCTACCACCGTTGGTATCGTTGAGGGCGCAGTCTACGATCTTAAAACCGTGCTTTTCCATTAATCTTTTCATACTAGCTAACGAATAATAATATACATGTTCGTGACATATATTATCAAAAGCCATTTGTTTAACCATCAGCGGAGTATATGACAGTTGGACCACCCAAATTCCATCATCATCTAAAATGCCTTTTATATCTTGAATGAATTGAGTTGGCTCATCTAAATCATAGAACATAGCAATCGTTGTGATAATCTTGCATTTTTGGTTGCCGTATCCGGTTCGTTGAAATGCATTATATGAAAAATAATCTTGTACTACCACATCTGCTAACTGAGAGGAAAACTCCAAAAATGAGTCCTCCACTGGGTCGATTCCAATCTTTATAAACTCCTCTGGAATGAAATTAAACATTGTCCCGTCGTTGCAGGCAATGTCCAGCCAGAGATCTCCGGTCTTGTATTTTACGCGAGAAGCTGCTTCTTCCGCAATATTTCTTAATTGGTTGGTCATTGATGCGTTAGTACCAGAACGATACCAGTAGGTTCCATACATTTTGTCGGGATCGACCATCTCGGTTAGTCTTGGGGCGCCAAGGCGTTCGTCCATCACCAAGGTTAGGGGCGCCTTCTCGCGTCCCTCATACTCTTTCTCGGGATCTGTTAGAAAATCCGACACATACAGTTCACCTAAATCTAGTAATACTTCTGACACTTATTCTCTCCTTTTGTAGTAAAAATCATTTATCTTCCATCGCGCGTCTTTGTAATATCCAAAGCTCGTCAAATATTCTTCAATCTCCGGATCATTGAAATTGTTTTCAACGACCAAGAGTGATACATCCCAGCGAGTCAAATCTAACCCTTTAAGGGCATCTAATTCAGTGCCTTCGGTATCGATGGATATAAAATCTATCATAACACCAAAATCTGCTTCTGTCAAGATTGTATCCAATGTTTTAACTTCCACGTCTATTTGCATGGTATTGTTGATGATGTGACTGTGTTGCTCAACGAGTCGCTTATCTGGCTCTAGACCGCTCACAGAAGACATTATGTTGTGTTTTCCTATGTCAAACACAGTAAAGGGTACCGACTCCTCGTCGGACGAACCACAGGCGCACTGAACGGCTTCTTGGCGGGCAGCTTGAACCATTTGAAAATAGTCAGGATTGGGCTCAATACACAAGGCGCGCCAGCCAAGATTTTCAAAATACAGGGTGTTTGAGCCGCGGATTCCATTTGCGGCGCCCACCTCTACACAAATCCCGTCTTGTTTACCTGGAAAGTATAACTCTATCAGCGCGTCGGTGCTAAATTGTCCGTAATAACCTTTTTTTGGTTCGTAATTCATGTGGCATATTTCTCTTTGTTCTCTTCCAGGCACTTCAGAAGATATTCGATATCTTCCATGTGGGGAACTTCTTTACTGCTTGTTCCGTAGGGGGTACCGCACCATGCCCGCGGGAATGGCTGCCCCTTCAAAAACACGTTTGAGTTGTAATATAAATCTTTTTCATCGTCGAGGGTGATAATTAAATTCCCATCATTTTTGGCTTTTTCCATATTCGCCATTTCAAAATCCCAAGGTGTCATATCTGGTTTTAGATACTTCATAAAATATCTCTTAGTCCAAATGGCGGGCGATAAAGATGTCCTATAACTCGCATGCGGATGAACCGCTCTGATTCCTTCTTTTAGTACGTCGCTACGATTGTTCAAAGAACGATCAAGGTGGGCTTTGGAGGCGCCATTTTGGATTTCGTCTTCTAAGCGCTTGAGTTTAATGGGATCTACGTGGTCAATTAGCATTACGTCTTCCATCGTGAAAACAAAATATTGATCTTTGAGACTCTGTATATACGGGATGAGGGGATCACTCCATATTTTGCCGTAATCTGCTTGTTTTCCTAACGATACAAAACTAAAATTGTCAGGAAGTTCTGGGACTTCACACTCGTCGAATCCCAAAAAAACTACGTCTTGTCCCGGCCAATATTTATTAAAGAGAGTATAGTAAGGCTTTAGCAAAAAAGAATATTTCTTAGATGTAGATACGAGAACTTTCATTGGCTTCTGTTTTCACTCAATAATTTAATATCGTTGGCTACCATTCGCGAGACCATCTCGTCGAATGAGACCTTGGTCTTCCAACCCAATACGCGGTTGGCTTTGGAGCAGTCGCCGATTAACACATCAACTTCTGCTGGTCTTAAAAACCTAGGATCTTGGACAACATAGCGCTCCCAATCTGCAATCCCTACGCAGTTAAATGCCTTGGTTAGAAATCTTTTGATGGAGTAGCTTTTTCCGGTAGCTATTACATAGTCATCCGGAACGTCGTGCTGCAGCATCATCCACATGGCTTCTACATAGTCGGGCGCATACCCCCAATCTCGTTTTGCATCTAAGTTTCCAAGCGCAATATGGTCTTGCATACCCAGATATATCTTGGCTACACCGTCTGTGATTTTGCGTGTCACGAATTCCTTTCCGCGGCGCTCAGACTCGTGATTAAACAAGATTCCACTACACGCAAATATATCATATGATTCACGATAGTTTTTGGTAATCCAATGCCCGTATAGCTTGGAGACGCCGTAGGGGCTACGTGGGTAAAATCGCGTAGTTTCAATTTGGGGAGTCTCGGTGACGCGTCCGAACATCTCGGATGTTGATGCCTGGTAGAATTTAATGGGCTTTCCAAATTCGCGAATAGCCTCCAGCATGCGAAGGACGCCGAGACCATCGATGTTGCCGGTTGTCTCCGGGGTGTTCCAGCTTTCGCCCACAAAGGACATGGCTCCTAGATTATAAATCTCGTCAGGATCAGCTTCTTTTATGGTTCGAAAAAGAGAATTTTGATCTGCCAAGTCTCCGTTTATGAAGGTTATCTTATCTTCTAAGTGGGCAGTATTAATACGGTTTTTACGAGAAGTGCGGCGCTCCATTCCGTATATTTCGTACCCCTTGGTTAACAAGAAGTCTGCCAAGTAGCTCCCGTCTTGTCCGTTGATTCCTGTGATTAATGCTCTTTTCATTCTTTGTCTCCCGAGTTTTGTAAGATGGTCATGTGAGTGTTGTGTCCCGCGTGCCTAAACAAGCCAAGTACTTTAAAATTATTTTCTCTACAGATCTTTGGAATGTCATAACGACCCGCATATTCTTGAGCAATCTCCAGTAAATAACCTAGTGGTGTGCCGGGTTCATCGTTATACCCGTCCACTATGCGATCTCGGGCGCCGATCAATATTAAAAGACCATCCTGGGTTAGAAGGGATTTTATTTTATGTATAGCAGCAAGCTGTCCCCCTTTTTTCAAATTGAAACTTGTTTTGTCGCTAGTGTGTGTTTGTTTAAGATTAAAGAGATATAATACACCATTCATGAAAATGACATCATATTTTTTATTGCCCATCCATTGAGGGGTGGCAAAATCCATAAGTCCTTGCGAATAAAAATAAATATTTTCGGATTTGAATTCTTTATTCATGGGTATCCATGGATCGATAGCAGTGACTGTCTTAACGAACGGTCCGAAAAAATTCGCAAACCTGCCGTTCCCGGCGCCGGCATCTAAAATATTAATTTCTTTATTAAAATAGTGAGAGATTCTATCCCAGTATTGTTCTTTAAATTCTCCTACCGTGGGGTGACCCTTTCGAAGATCGCGATAATCCTTATCATACCATCGTCGTATACTCTCTTGATAAAGCTTGCTCATGTTGCTTTCGTCCCCGCAAACAAAGGAAATTCTCTTAAATCACGATATTGAGGAAATTCTGGTAGGTCTTCGTTGTGCTCCGGATAGTTTTGCATAAGCATTAGACCTCGTGCAGCCTGTTCAGGGCTCATGTAGGCATTCCAGCCGTTTATTTCTATGTCATCTTCGTGATACATAACTTCTCCGCGGCCCTCATAGCGAGCTTTTCTAAACCATTGGGCTGCTTCCTCGCTATCGGTCAAAATCATTCCACCTTTTCCTATCTTCAGGTGTTTTTTAATATGAAACGACAGGCACATAAAGCTATCAGGGATGTACATTCCGCTTGTAAGGCGCTTTGCGGCATCATAAATCGGGTAGGGTTCTAATTGATAAACCCCCTTCCAGTTGTAATCTCTAAATTTGACTGTCCCCCCGGCATGCATAATGGATTGTGGGACCGATAGGTATGTTTTAGATGGAATTGTGACTTCCCCTACGTTTAGATACTCACAACACAGCAGAAGTGCGTCCGTGCAGTTGTCGGTCGAGACCGAATATTTAGAGCCACAATAGTCTGCTATTGTTTCTTCAAACATTTTTACAATCTTATATGGGTTGTGTCTCATTGTGGTTCCATTATACTATAGAAAGTATGCTTTGTGCCCAATTTGTCGGCATAAATTTTTGGACTGTTTTGTGCCCATTGAGCCTAATTTCGTCTCTTTTTTGCTCATTATTGAGGTAAAAGTCGATTTTCTCGCGCAACTCTTGTGGTGACTCGAAAGTATCCAAATCTTCTCCTACTGTGAACAGTTCTTCCATACCTTCCCACGGGGTCGTAAGTAGAAATCCTCCGGAAGCTAGTATTTTGAATACTCGCACGGAGGCGCCGGCAGTTGAGGTGTGCGCAAAATTTAAATTAATCTTGCTTTCGTTTACCACCTTGTTGTGTTCCTTTCCATATACCCCTTCAAGGTGGGTGAATCCGACTTCGGTTTTGTATTTTAGTCTGTCACCGTGGGTGCCAGTCTGGGGGGATATATTTCCTATGAATGTGGCATCGTGTTTATATTCAATGTTTTCAAGCATAAAATTCATCTCTTCATCGGGACACTGAGGGAGAAAGACTGTGTTAGGGTTGTGTTCTTTGCCGTGGGGCACCACACCATCAATACCACATATAAAGTGGCTTACTCTTTTAACTTTCTCGATTAACTCGGTGTTGAAGTTGTTCAATGCATCCATATACCAGAGCACTGTTTTGGCATGTTTGTTGCACTCATCCACCACTCTGTGGTGCATCTGGTTGCATTTGCTAAATATGACTAAATTTGGCGATTTCTCTTCGCATAATTTAATCAACTCATTATCGCGCATTTTGACAATTCCTAATTTAGAAAATCGCTCTCGATAATCATATGTGTGAACCTCGCAGCCGGCATGTTCGAAGCCTCGTGCTTGGGCAACGTTAGTGGAGTTGGGCGCGAAGACGCCCACAAATAATACCTTATTCATCATCAAAATTTAAATCCAAAATAGTCAATTTCTTCTTGAAACATTTCATTAACCTTTTGAACACTTTCGTCGTCATAATATTCTTGATACGGAAGACGATTTGAAGCCTTGTTTCGGTGAGGTAGCTCTTCTGTGGGTTCTATTCCGAGCAGATCTGAGGCTCTTCTTACGTCTTCTGCAAAGTTATCAAATCTTCCTACGAAGTCGGGTTTTGCGTTCTCTGCGATATTGTGAGCCCATAATAATTGATTAAAAACATTAATTGGTAAGTTATTAATTTCTTTTACCGTGTGTAAGTTCGCGCGTTCGGAAATGCCGCCATCCGGTCGTTCCACGGAATCGCTTGTTCGAGGTAGCGGTGGGGCACCGTCCTTTATCCAGTTTCTAAATCCTTCTTTTAAGAATTTTCTTTCCATAGGCGCCAGTTCCGTCAGCGCTATCGGTTGTCCGGATTCGACCATCGCCTTATCGACGTGAGTTAAACGCGGTGGTCCGCCGGTGATGTATTGAACTCCGTATTTTTCATAAAATTGCTGCGCGTCGCGACCATAATCGGACCACGACTGTGAAGTATGTAGGAACCACGAAACCAATCTGTCAAATGTATTTCTAACAAAGCATATCTTAGTTGCTTGGTACCATTCTTCTTCGGTGAGAAGTTGTCTCATGAGTGCGGGGGCGAGATGCGGAAAGCGTGCTTCGAAGAGGTGATTGAGGGTGGCACTACCGGTCTTTGGCGATCTAATGAGGATCATTTTCTTGTCGAGTCGCTCAAATTCAAATAAAAAACGAACTGCCGATGGAAAAACAAAGCCCACACCAGGAGGTCCATCCTTATGCCACATAATTCCGGCTTCCGTATACCATGCGACTAAATCATGTACCTGTTCCGGCGCGTTGGGGTCCGTGGCAGCTAGCTTTATAATCTTACGCAAGTTCGGAAGAATACTTAAAAACTCATTAAAATCCGAGTTCATTTTAATCTCCCTTCAAAATACGATAACTATCGCTATCAAAATGTTGAGTCGAGAACTCGAACAATTCTGAATCCGCTAGTGCCACCATCTGATGGCGTAAACCGCGGTAAACATGGAAGTTATCACCAGCTTTAAGAACCAGTTGCTTCGCTTGCGCTATATCATTCTCTTCTGAATAATATACCATCATTTTTCCGGACTGTAAATAAAATACTTCGTCCTTAAGCTTGTGGTAATGCCAAGAGCAGCGCTTTCCTCGCTCAAAGAACAGAAGCTTACCGCAATATTCTTCACAGTTTACAACCCAGCGCTCCCAGCCCCAACCTTTGTCAACGTGCTTCATTGGCAAAGAAGTCTTCATCTTTAATTCCTTTGTCATCTATATAAATGTCTCCTGCTGGTTTACCTAAAATCAATTGATGGAACTTGGCGCCCCATTCAAATAATTGACCGCGGGTTAGAGAAAAGTATTTATTATATGCAAAATGCATATTATTGCCACTTCGGCCCATACCACGTGCTGTAAAATATATAATCGTGTTCCCGGTGTCATACAACTCATTTACTTTGTTAATCCTTTTAACGATGGGAAGAGCTTTTTCGTATTCTCCTCCCGTATCAGTACATATGGTGCCATCGATATCAAATACATATATCATAGTATACTTTTTAAATCTTCTTTTGTTAAAACATATGTTCCCATCTTTGAAACAGAGAAGCTCGCGCACTTATTGGCAATCTCAACTGCCTTTGGCATCGCGCCGTGCTTGAGATACCCATAAACCAAAGCAGCCAAAAACACATCTCCGGCGCCGCAGACATCAAACACTTCCGTCTTTTCTGTCGGGTATATGACGTCCTTGTATAGTGCGCCGCCCTCGCCTAGGGTTACAATGTAATCGCCTTCTGGTGGCATTCTCTTGATTGCGCTAAACTCTTTTTCGTTTATTTTAATTGTACACCCCACAAACATGGAGAGATCGGTTTTTTTGGTATCCACAAACATTGGGGTGTCTTTAAATTTTTCGCATAGCTGGCTTATGGTATCAGATCGCAAGAAGCCCTTGTTATAATCGCTTATTACAACAGCATCAACATTTTTAATGTTGGAGATCTTATCCAAATTAAATTCTGCCAATAGTCCCACTTCTCCTTCGTCAAATCTCATTAGATGCTGGTTGTATCTGCTGTCGATTAGCCGGTGTTTCTTGATTGTCTCGTTGTTGTGATAGTGGGTGACTTTGACTCCGAGACTCTGTAGGTTCTTTTTTACATTTGAGGACATTCCCGGCTTCGAGGTCGTTTCCTCTTGCCTAAGAATGGGTACTGGTGCTTCGGGACTGAGCCTGTCGCAGACGCCATAATGATAGACGTCTTCACAGTGATCACCCACCAGAAGCACTCTCCATGATTTTTGTTGTTGAGTATCCATTTATCTTCTCAAAAAATATTAGTTTCTTTGCGTGTTCAGAGCCTATGACTCTCTTGTCTTTATAGTCCGCGCCCACAACCATCAAATCCGGGTTAACGTTTTTTACGAGTGTTGTAAGTGCATCTTCAGAATCAAATATATACACACGATCTACACTGACAAGGCTTTCGAGCATAAGTGCTCGATCTTTTTCGCAATTTACTGGTCTATTATCCCCTTTTAGCTCTTTAACGCGTCGATCTGAATCAATTCCCACTATAAGAATATCACAGTTTTCTTTAATAAACTGAAAAAGTTTCAAGTGTCCCACGTGTAATACATCAAAACACCCATTGGTGAATCCTACAATTTCATTGATTCCAGAATTCAACATACTTCTCTATTCCCTCTTCCAGGGTGGTGGGGGGGTTTCTATATTCTCCCATGTGAATAAGCTTGGTTGTGTTTGCCTGTGTAAATTCCTGATACCTACCCTTAAGTGATTCTGGCATTTCAATTTCCTCTACTCCAAAGTCGTAATGCTGTGACATTATGCGCGGTATATCTGAGAAGGCTCTCGGGAGACCAGTGCCACAATTAAAAATTCCGCTTAAATGCGGATTTTGCCCAAAGTGTAGATTAATATCTGTTATATCATCAACATATACAAAATCTCTTAAGTACTTGTCGCTATTTTTAAAAATCTTTATCCTTCCTGTTTGGTTTATTTGATTATGAAATTGATTAATAACGGAGGACATCTTGCCTTTCCTGTGTTCCCATGGTCCGTAAACATTAAAATATCGGAGACCCACAATTTGGCTTTCCGTATTTTCTATGAATTCGGAAACGTAATCGTCGAAGAGCTTTTTAGACTTGGCATAGATATTTTTGGGATAACACTCCATATCTTCATAAAACGGAGTTGCGATACCATCGCCATAGACTGCTGCAGAAGAGGCATAGATTAAGCTAATATCATTTTCTATACATGCATGCAGTAGTTGGTGAGAAAAATCAAAGTTATGTTTCATCATGTAATCTACATCATGATTCATTGTATCGGAACAGGCGCCTTGATGATAGATAGTGGTAAACTTAGATGCGAAGAGAATGTTGTTTTGTAACTCTTCGATAAATGTGGACGGGTGCATTACGCGAGAATGAGTGGAAAACTCGTCCACAAATTTCTCTGGAAAATCAACCAACAAAATTTCACAAGTATCCTTGAGTTTCATATAAATATTCCACCCAATGAAGCCGGCTGCACCTGTTATGGCAATCATCTGTTGTCTCCGCGTTCCCC
Source organism: Candidatus Pacearchaeota archaeon (assembly GCA_002690445.1). Next base: position 19,368 of record NZER01000008.1, on the reverse strand, counting down.
CAAGTGATAAGCTCTTGCTTTCACATTAAAACCAACGGCGAAGCCGGCTTCTTTTATCGCAAAGCACCAATTTACATCTGGTGATTTTCCAAATATCCCAAAGGGTTGAACAAAATTGTATGCATCTCGGTGAACGACCGAGTTGGCCACGTAGGCAGTGGGAGATTGCTCTACATACCCAGTCTCTATATTATAGTCGAGCCCTCGATGTCGAAGTTTGTATTTGGGGCTCGGAAACTGCATCCAGTCTTCGCCAAATTGATGGCGGTTTCCATCAGCGCTAGTTAAGCGGAACCCATACTGTCCCGGCTCTCTATCAAATAAAAATTCTTGCGTTTCATGAAGCCACAAATCGTCAGGCAATATATCATCATCGAAGAAGCCCACCCATTCTTCTTGGCGAGAGGGAAGTGCTTCTCTAAATTTTCGGGACTTGTCCTTTTCCCAGCCTTCATATTCGATAAAGGTGGCGCCTTGAGACCGAATATATTCGGATAGTTGATCATTGGGAGGGGAGACGATAGTATAGCGACCCCCCGATACCTCAATGCATTTTGGAATTACCTTGTCCATTAGGACTTTATATCTTTCGTCGCTATTAACAGCCGACGTGACTTGAATAATTCCGAGTTCCATTTACAACAATCCAATATTGGCTGCTAAATCTGCTGAATCCTTCAACGCATCTAAATCCATATTTGCTATTTCTTCGGATGACGGCTTCCAGACATTCGATACAAATTTGTCATACATCTTTTCTTGACTAAATCGTTTCTGTAGTTCTGTTGCATATTCTGCATATTGGTCGGTGTTACCGCCTATGATATCATCATAACATTGACGCATCTTCTCCTTGGCTGATGCTTCTCGTGGGAATGCCCACATACTATCAGCTACCAAAACGCCGTCCCATACAACTTCTTTTTGTACCTGTTGAATGTCAAAGGCAACATTGTAAAAATGCTCTTTCATATTCTCGTCGAAAAGGAAATCTAATTGACCTGACCACCCGGTTGCAATAACCGGCATGCCACTGTAAGCAGCTTCAAAAAACGGAAGCCCAAATCCTTCGCCATGGGGGAGCCCCACAAATGCTTTTATTTGGGGATGAACATACAGTGCATGGATTTCTTCATCGCTCATATCGCCGTGAAGAAGGTATACTTTGCATGTGCGGTCCTTATATTCTGCCAAAAGCTGTTTAAGGGTACCTTCCATTTGGATTTTGTCCATCAAACAATTTTTAGCGAAATTGCTCTTAACAACCAAGCCAACTTCGTCATTTAAAAATTCTTCCACAAACCAGCGGACGGTGTTCTCCATGTTCTTTCGGGCGCCCCATTGGGCAATCGAAAGAAAATTGACGTCATAATCCAAATCAATATTAAGATCTGGTACCTCATCGAATGTTTTAACGGGATAGTTTACGCTTTCGATATCTGTTACTAGCTTATAAGGGAACTCTTCCTTTGTTTCTTCGTGGATAGCCGTATACGCAGTATTTTGGTATACTCTTTTCGAGTGGTCGGAAACTACAATAATCTTATCCATATAATTTCCCTTTTCTAGCCACTGTGGCGCCACTTTGGTGGTTTCAATACCGGCTGTGTATCCAATATTGACTGGGGCTAATTTCTCCCATTCGTTGGGAATTGTAACTTGCAGGGACATGTCGAACTGACCACCCTCATGCACATGCATAATAGTCTTTTCAATCAGATGATCAATTGTTTTTCTCTCTTCGTTTATATCATTGAGCCACGAGGTGTGTCCCCACTGGAGTGGTTGAACGTATACATCAAATAAGTCCGGTCGCGACATTAGAGATCGAAAAGCAAATCTTGCCTGCTCTCCATACCCACTTCGTGTTAGAATAGGGGCTTTAAGTAATACCTTTTTCTTCATGCTACCTCCTTAATGGTCCATTTCGAATACAACTTTCTATCTTCCCAAGAGCCGTGCTCTTCAATCACTTGATCTATTTTGTCTACCCATTGTTTTTCAAAATTCTCGAAATTATAATAAGTTTTGACATGTTTTATTCCCTGGGTGCTCATCTTTTTGTAGGCTTTGGGGCTAACATTGAGCGCCTTTGTTAGGACCTTTTCAAAATCCTCTTGAGATATTCTATCTTCATAGATATAAGGGACGTCTAATGAACCAATAACTGCCTTACTAGCCGGCTGAATTCCCCATCCAAACCAATTTTTACCGTCCGTCACCTGCTCTTGGAGTCCGCCGGTCATGTTAACAATAATCGGAGTGCCGCAAGACAGAGATTCTAAAGTTGCCAAACCGAAGCCTTCTGCATCGGAGATATTGATGGTAAAGTCGGCCAAATTATAAAGGACTGCTAAATCATTCATATCAATCTTCTCGGTAGATAGCAGCACTTGTCCTTTGTCAACTCCCAGATGTTGAATTAAGTGAGGCAAATCTTGCCCATGTTGGTCTCGTGCATCGGTATGCATAAGCAATACTGCCTTGTCGTGTCCCACCTTATCTAGCCATTCTTTAAACCACCAAATCAGAGTTCCTGATTGTTTGCGCCGAGCATTCCGGTTATTCCAAAAGAAAATCATTTTATCTTGGAGGTCGGCGCCCGTCGAGTCCACCACTTGCTGGCGCATAAACTCCACTTTTTCCTTTTCTTCGGGTTTCGTGTAGAGTCGGAAAGCAGAAGAATTGACTGCGTGTGGTATTCGACCCGACCATGAGTCCGGAGAACACTCTTTTACAATCGCATCGGTCACCTTGGAAATTGACACAACTTCATCTGTGGAGTCATAAAATATCTTGTTGTAATAGGGGGTAGGAAAGTTATCCCATACATGATAGTAAACCATGGGAACGTGGGCTCGGACTTCGTTGTCGATTTCCCATAGCCATCCGTAAAATCGCGGATCAGTCATAAACCAAAGGATATCCGGCTTTTCTTTTTGTAATGCGGACCTGATCATCTCGTCATTACCATAGCCATCAACGGGGATGATTATCCAATCTTCTCCCCAGGGCTCGACTTTGACCGGGCTATAGTCATTGTGTTTTACAGCGCCCCCCAGACACACAACCTTATATCGACCGGTTTTCAACAGTGCTTCGATAAAGTATTTGGTTTGTGTTCCTACACCCGAAGGGGACAGCGGGTGGTCAGATAAAGTTAATATTTTCTTTTTTTTCATTTATTCCTCAAGGACAGTGTTCTGTCTTATAAAATTTACAGCCAAAACCAGCGGTACAAGATAAACGATTCTTGATATGCCGCTGCTTTTTAATATTGTACAATGCAGTCGTTAAAAGTTTAAGAGCATTTTGAGTTTTTCTTTCTCCGCTCGTCACTCTAAAGAATTCAACATGGTTTTTCTTTGCTGTTCTTTTAAGTAGTGCGAAATGTGTCTCAACGTTCTTTGGATCTACATTCATTTTCTGACAAAAATAGTGTTTGTACAACGTAAGCTGGTATGTCACCATTTTGTCACTCTTTTTGCGAGAATCCCAACCCCACGAACAGGTCTTCCAATCAAAAATATGGACCTTTCCATCGGGAGTTGATACGACGGCATCAATGTATCCCTTGAACTTATAGTCCTCTTCGTTTTCGATGGGTTCCATCAGGGGCATCTCAACCGCAAGTACCTCAAATTCTTCAAAATAGTCGTTTAGAGCATCTTCAATGTGGGGGACTAATCTTTTTCCCTGTCCAACCATTTCAGTAACGAGTCCGTTATCAACGGTAACGTCATCCGGCAAATCAGATATACACTTAGCAAAATTATCAACGAAGTACTGTTCATGATTGCTTCCCTCATTAAGTAGTTTTTTCTCACAAACGGAGTGCATGGCTGTCCCAAAAGCAGTATATGTATTGCCTTTGAAGCCGTCGAGCTTATCAACTCGCGTCAATTTGTGATAAAACGCGCAAAAAGCCCAGTCTTTTAATTCTGAGTATGAAATGTGGGGCATAAATATTCCTATCTATTGTATAGTATAATACCGAAATCAGTAGTTGTCAAGTTCGTCGGGGTTTTGAAGTTGATAAATTTTGGCATAAAGGGACGGCGAAACCTTCTTAAAAAATCCGTGATTAGGATCTAAATAATATTCTGTAAATCCTGTAGCAAAATATTCACGCAAGCTCGTGGCTGCGTATGCACTTAAAAATACCCCTTGAAGAAGAGCCGATAGCTTATCATATCCTACTGTTTTGTATAAAAAATCGTCAAACTCTTGATCGAATTCAACCTCTGTGAAAAAGGCTAACGGCGCCTTAAATCCATGGTTCCAAAGAATGTCGTGTAAGTGCTTTCGTTTCCGAAGAAATTCATCTTTTACTTTTTCATCGGCATATATGCTATATCCGTAAACCTCTTCAAGCGCGTGGGCTAATTCGTGCACAATGTCATCATACATGTCGGCATTATCGTCTTGAATGTTGGAAACATAAATTGTTCCAGAATCGTAAAATGCATTAATACTTCTTTCTTCGAACTCCTCAAACCATCCCACAATAATCATTTCGATTTCAGAATACAAGTGTTGGGGTATTTTTGATTCTATTTTGGCAAGAATGGCTTCTACATCGACTTCTTCATTGGTCAGGCGATCTTTGAAAAAAACATGCATACCGCCGGGGGTATAAAAATCAATATTATTCTGCTGTGTTTTCTCGTGCAATTCCCGTAATCGATTTATATGCATCGTCTAATCCTAATTGGTATCCACGTAAAAAGTTCTCTTCGGCTAATGAAACTATAAATTCTGGAAATTCTAACGCTAGAATTTCGGCAATCATGTGGACTGTTACCTCTTCCTGGTCCAATTTGGTGCCCACATGCTCTACTAACATGTTCTTCAGATCGCTGTCTGGTTCTACCACCATAGCCAATAGCTTATTAACATGTGCCTCCTCTTCAGAGATGACCTTTTCGGCTTCTGGTTCGGGGGCGACTTGAGGTTTCGCCTTGGGAATGGTCTTTTTAGTTTTGGTTTTGGTTTGTTTGGTAGTCATAGTTTCTCCTTATTATGTATAATAACACGTCCTGTTCCAAATGTCAATAAATTATTTACTATAAAACTTTTGAGGCAAGAGTTGCTAAATCCGAGCGCTCACCCTTGCGGAAAGTAACGTGTCCAGACAGGCGGTGTTCTTTGAACTTTTCGACAGCATGTACCAAGCCGTTCGATGTTTCGCTCACATAAGCATTGTCTATTTGCTCTACATCGCCTGTTAATACTATTTTTGTACCTTCTCCGATACGTGTAATAATAGTCTTAACTTCATGTTTTGTCAGGTTTTGCGCTTCATCAATTACCATATATGCATTCGCAATGGATCTTCCTCGAATATAAGTAAGCGCTTCAACCTCAATCTTCCCTTTTTCTATATACATTTCTAAATTTGCTCTATCACCCATCAAAAACTTAAGATTGTCTTGAATCGGGGAGAGCCAGGGGAGCATCTTTTCTTCCATTGTCCCCGGTAAGAACCCTATGTCCTTTCCAACGGGTTGAACCGGTCGTGAAATAATTACACGACTATAGTGATTGTCTTGTTGCCTTAAACCAATAGTTTGCTGTAGCCCTGCAGCAATTGCACAGAGTGTTTTGCCGCTTCCGGCACGTCCGACGAGGGTGACAATTTTCACAGCAGGATCCATGAGCAAGTCGATAGCAAATGCCTGCTCTTTATTTCTGGCTGCTATGTTCCAATCTGGTATTGATTTGTGAATCACTCGCTTAAGGGGTTCATCATGATTTTGAAAACGCGAGAGTGCAGACTTTTTTTCATTGGAATTGGAAACCATCATTATATATTGATTTGGGTACCATAGTTCATCGGCTTCGTCTCTTGGTATTTGGATCTCTTCTCCGTTATAGTATCGATCAATTAATTGTTCATCAACGGGCTGCGTGGTAAATCCGTTATATATCTCCTCCGAAGTTCTAACTGCTTTTTCAGAAACATAGTCTTCGGCTGCTATTCCAATTGAGTCACAAATAACACGCATGTTAATGTCCCGGGAGACCACAACGGTCTTTATTTCGGAGTGCGTGGCTTGAATGGCTTTCGCAGTTGCAATGATGATGTGATCGGGGATCCGAATATCTAAATCGGGAGGAAAAATGACACCCTTTAAACACGCATAAGACATGACGCGAAGAGTACCAAGATCGGGTCCAATGTCGACCCCTTCTTGCAGGGAGCCGCGCTCTCGTAGATCATCTAGAATTCGAATAAAATAGCGTGCATTAGAACCCACAGAGTCTTGGCGTTTCTTGTGTTTGTCGACTTCTTCTAAAACCTTAAGAGGAACAAAAATGTCGTTGTTTCCAAATTTAAAAATTGAACTAGCTTCAGTCAAATAAACGCTTGTATCTAAAACGTAATTCTTCTTTTCAGACATGTACCGCCTTTTATCGTATATAAATAGTCATGGGTGATGAATGTAACATTCATTCACCCACTCTTCCAAAAACTCACTTTGCGCTTCGAAATGCTTAATTGTCTCATAAAGCATTATATTTCCAGCTTGGGATGTGTTTAGACAATAGCCTACACCGGGCATAGGTATAAAAACGGCATCACTATTTCGAATAAGTACTTCGGGGACTCCAGATTCCTCGTGGCCCACAATAAGGCAGGTATGCTGGCTAAAATTAAACTTGTATCTATTAATAGGTGTCGCATCATCTGTGATTTCCGCGGCGACGAGTTGATAGTCTTTTTCTCTTGCATAATTTAAAAATTCTTCAGGGTTGCTGTACTGCTTTATCTCTATATAGTCGTATAAAGTGCCTGAGAGTGGGTTTAAAACATTCTTCTCAGGCACAGAACCAATTACGTGTACACATTCCGCACCGAAGCAAGCAGCACTCCGAATGAGATAGCCCAAATTCCCGTCATGCATAAAATTAACAGTGGCAATACTGATTGGATAAGTCTTCGCGTTACGTTTCTTCTCTTCATATCTTTCTCTTCTTGTTTTATCTCTCATTGTTTCTCCTAATGGAGCGGGTGATGAGATTCGAACTCACGACAACCACGTTGGCAACGTGGGACTCTACCACTGAGTTACACCCGCAATTAACGTTTCCTTTTAATTATATGCCAATCAAAGACAAACACCACAGGCTTGGTGTCCTTTTTATATGGTACACCATTCTTACGAAGGGTGTCAACCTCTTTCTTGTATATTAGTTGTGCGTCCCACCCGTCGGCTCCCCAGCCATTTTTAGGTTTCAAAATTCGTTTTTTCAACCTTACATGTACTTTGGGACCTGCAAATGTTTCAACCAGCACAACATCGCCCACTTTGTACTTCATAATTTAAATGGCTGGGGCAGCAGGACTCGAACCTGCAACGGCCGGGGTAACAACCCGGTGCACATGCCAGGAGCGCTTCACCCCAATTCAGACCAGTGACCTTCTTCTACATCGATTCCTACTTCACGTAGCGAATCTATCATCCTTTGCCATTTATCGTCACCGGTTTGGGTAGGATCAAAACATACATAAGTCTTATCCCAATCAAAACCGCTTAAGCCTTGCACATATCCACCACGTTCAAAAGTAGTGTCAGCAAACTTAAACGGTTCAATACCAAATTTTTCTTCGAAACCTTCGAAGAAAGCGTCGAGATCATAACTCATTTCATATGTATCGTACGCTTCATTTAATTGTAGTTTTTCAGCTACATTATTATCAACAGCAAATCCAAAATAATGCTGAGGGTAATATTGCATTTTTTCTCCCTTTTAGTTGACTGCGTTAGTCAAATATTTTACGTCGTCAGCGACATCTCTCTTAAAGGCATTTAGTTCTTGTTGCACAAGAACCAAGTTGTCGGTCAGCTCATTAATCCTTGAGCGCAATTGCGCTAGCTGGTCGTCATGGGCATTAACTTGTTCCTTTAGTTGCGGGGTTACCTTTGTCGTGGTTTCAGTTTTAGTGGACATGGTTTGTTTCTCCTTTTGTTTTGATTTAAAAATATCATACCACATAATATTTATTTATTACCAAAGTTCTAATTTCATTTTAACGTGTTCTGGTGCTTTTGTCAAGTATTATCTTCCAGAATGTTTTGATTTGACTCTTACGGGGGGCGGTGTAAAGTCAGCTTTTCTTGGGGTTGGTTTTGTGTAGATTCCGACCCTTTCCTCTCCGCCGATACCCCACAAAAGCTCCACGCCGAGTTCCTTGCATAGCCTCACTTCAGGAGTGTTCTCTTTTCTGCGGTCTCCGCCATTGGCAAAGTAAGTTGGTTTGTGGCGTTTGATGGCTTCACAAACAGTGCCATCTGAATCATTGACCGAATCAACCTCAACAACTCCTTTGATAGAATCCAAAATTTCATAACGAGAATTAAATTCCATAAAGTTAAATCCCTTTTCGCGGTGCAGCCATTCATCCGAATTAGCAATGACAATAACGTCTCCATATTCTGCGGCTTCGCGAATCATACGAATGTGACCTACGTGGACGGGATCAAAGCCGCCCGAAACCATGACGGTCGGTTTTTCTTTACTCATAAGTTGATCCTACTTCTTCTTGCCGCGGGCTTTGCGCCGATTCTGTCTGCGCTTGGAGCCGACTTTTCGCCGGCGTCTAAATTTGCGATGTTTTGCTTTATTGCTCATTCTTCCTCCATAGCCTTTATATAGGCAACTTCAACTAAAGATCCCTCTGCGGGTGTCCGAATAAACCGAACCGTGTTGGTTTTTTCTTCGTATTCCCACTGATCGGTCTCGAACCTATCAATGTATACTTTAATACTATTTGGGATTGGTGTGTAGTTTAATTCGAGATAATCTACAGGTCCGGTCAAAAAAGTGCTGTTGGAGAGCCACAATTCCCAGTCACTGCAAATATCGATTCCGTCTTTGCCATAGTGTTGTGCCAATTCAATATATTTTGTTCCAATGTTCGCACTATAATCAGTGAATTCACATTCGCTATCGGGTACTGTCACTATAGATACAACATCTCGTTGTACTGCATCGAACTCGGACTTAAGCCAATCTTCAAACACATTAGTGGGTATTCCGCTTTGTTCTTCTTCGTCTGAGACAAAAATAAATAGTTTGTCCGCTGTCTCTCTAAAAAATGTTATTGATTCTGGTGTTGAATTAGTAAAATCATACAAAGCCGAGAAGCCGGCTTCTGTTGTATCACCTCCGAGGGTCCACGGTGCAATAATAAAATCTATGATAGGGGTGGCATTGTCAAAAGTGCCTACAAAATAGGGATCTCTCAAGGAAGTGTTGATAAAGGCAATATTATAATCATTAGTCACTGCATTTAAATCATTTCGTAACAATTCTACTCCAGTACTCACCTGGGTGTAATTGTCGTTCATAGAGCATGATGTATCCAATAAGACTAGCACATCGATCTGTTCGGGCTTGGAGGGCTGAATGAATGAGTCCACCTGAACCTCGGATGGTTGTATCTCTTCAATCTGGATGTTTTCAGTTATAATGGCGTAATCAGCAGCACATCCGGCGAGCAATAGTACACTCAAAAATTTCAGTTTTTTGAACCACATCCTACTATTACTTAGTTTATTGCTGGCTATTGTCCTTCTTAATGTCCATAACCAAATCATATAAAACGGCCGGAGATAGATCCTTTCTATCGTAGATCTTAATTATTCTCCAATCGAACACACACGCTATTCGCAGTGCGTACGCGATCCATTCACTGCAATACCATCTTTTCTTGTGCTTGATCTTGCATGGCAAAAATTGNGATAGAAGCATNCCAATCCAATCATAGCGCTGACCNTTTGTNTCTTTAAAAAATTCCATGATTATATCNAGCTGCTCTTGNGTAACGGGTAAACTTACAAAATCCCATTCAGCATAATTGAATATTAATTTTATTCTACTGTCAACTTTGGATTTTAAAAANGGGCTTATGCCTAACCAAGTTTTCCCNTCNGGNAGCACTATTTCTGCATGACTATAAGTGCTCTTTGTCCACCAACGGACGATTCCGTTTAGACAGTTACCCTCTCCTTTGTAAAATGCTATCTTTATTTCCACTTTTAAATCAGGGACGCTTTTGTGCGTAAATTCTCGCATAAGGATCCATGCATAGCATTATTGCGTCTGCAGGATCTTCGATGACGGGGTTAGTTACTGCTAGTATATTGTATATGTTCCATTCGGGTTGTCCCGGGCGCACTTTTGTACATTGTATCATAACGTACGGATATCCTTCCTCTATTTGCATGGGCACAGCACAGCTATGATCGATAGCTGTTAAAATGCCGTCTAAACAAGGGCTGTTTGTTGATGAGAAATTTTCTCCTGCAAACTTCATGGCGCCTCCCTTGTTTAGCTGTTCGATTGATGAGTGTTTCGCGCATGAACACATCATTAGAGCAAAAAATAACTTTTTTAACACATTAGCCTCCAATTCCTTTTATTTTGTTTCCTATTATTACTTATAAAACTTATATAAATTGTACCAAATTTTTTCATTTTTGTGCACGAGAAACTAAATGCACCAAATCAGAAGGCAACAATTCGACGCGAGGGAGATCGATCCATCTTATTGTTAACTCATCTTGATAGAGAGCCTCGCTCCCATAATAAAAGCAATAAAAGCCCCTACGAATATTAATAATAACACCTATCATTGGGCTTTCGTCATAAAACGCTATGACTTCATTCTCGCGCACAAGGTCGCCAATTTCAAACTGATGGTATAGTCGACTTAAGGGCACACCCTATATAGGGGTTATACCTCTACTTAAGTCCTTTAATTGCCTTCCTCATATGGGCTATATTTTTTCTCTTGTCCGCTACTGTCAATTGGACTTCTTCCGTAGCTAGATCATACCGTTCCTTCATCTCCCACAGCGCCTCTTCGATTTCGTCGTCGTGGGGGACGGATTGCTGGGGCTCTTCGTAAAACTCTTCTTTCTTTTTAAACCAACTAAACATAATATTTTTCTTAATGGTGGAGGCGGCGGGAGTCGAACCCGCGTCCAGAATACATCTAAATTCAAGTCATTCACAAGCTTGGTCAGTTTCTATCACTTACTGACAAAGGTAGACGGTTATAATCTAATGCTTACCGTCCTGTTGCATTAGATGTTTTGATTTTTACAACTTGTCTGTTGTTTTTGCTCAAATTGGATAGAAGGCTTTGAGCAGCCTCCCGATTAAGCCGCTAAGCGGACAGATTCGAAGTGTGTGTTGTTGTTTGCAACTATTGTTTTTGAACTGTTAAGGTCGTATCTAACCTGCTTGCACTTTTATTTTTCCTTACCCTGTCGAAGCCGTTTCGCCCCCTTTTGTGTTTTTGGTAATTATACCCAATGGATTATGATTTGCATCATCTAACCAAATTAGTGTCTCTTTACCATTATTGACCTTTTCGGCAAAAACAAAATTAATTTCCTTCTTTGCCTTTTTAATCGCTGCATCTTCACTGCGATGCTTGCTAATAAGATCTCCTTGTATGTAACTTCCGTTCCATTTATATATTTTCCACATTATAAACCTTCCTCAATTTTTTGTCTAACGTATTCATCGCTAAATCCGGTGTGTCCACCATAAAATTTCATATCTCTTCCAATATACAAATAAGTTGGAAAAGCACCAAGCGCATAGCCGGCAACTCCTGTCGGATCTAGCATTTTCTCGCGAGAACCTTGTAAGACGGGCGCAGTAGTAATATTGTGGGTCGTTACCCATTCATCTATTTCTTGCTCTGTTGGCTCTAAGCCGCCAGTGGCGCCATCAATCAAAACTGTGACTATTTGCACGCCTTCGCTATTGTAATCATCCTGAATAGCTTGTGTATAGTGACCAGCAGCTTGACATGGAGGACACCAGACTGTGGAGAAGTCTATCACAATAACGTCTCCTGTATGCGTGTATAAATCCCACGTTTCTCCATTTTGATCCTCTAAACGAAAATTGCACGCTTTGTCGCCAAGATCTATGTGTTGACAATCGCTAGCTGCGATTACTCCGACTGGATCTAATTCCTCTTCTATGGTACCATGTGAACCTGTGTGATCTTCAGCACCAATTTGGACGTCATCAGTACTTCCATTTTTAATTTCGACATCTGTCGGACCACACGCAGTCAACAAACCGAGTACAAAAAATAAGCTTTTCATATATACCTCATGCAATAAATAGCCTTTTTTGTAAAAAATCATCGCTCGGTTGTGGATCTTTTGCTCACCACAGCTAACCTACAGTTTATTTAGTTAAACCTCGCTGGTTAAGTGGCTCATAATAGACATGGAGCCCCAAGTTATTTAATATTTTTTACACCGAACGCTTTTAGATTTCAAATATCCTTAAAATACGAGTTAACATCATATTTCTTGCTCACTCTGAGAAACTCATAATAAGTAAGACCCAAGAAGCGGGCTGCATCCTTTTTAGACTTTGTTGTCGAAACTGCAAATTTAAGGATCGCTTCTTTAATAATATAGTTTGATCTGCGCCATATGTCAAATCCATAAAGTCTGTGATTTATATGTGCTGCTGAGAGTTCAAATTTAACTGCAATAAGATCTTCTATTGACAGATTGTTAATACAGGTTAGATTACTGTCATTAACTTTATTTTCTTCTTTTAATTTCTTTATTACACTCTTGCTAGCAGTAGTTATGTTTCTTTTTGCTTTCATTTGCTTTCACTAACAAACCACAATTATAGTGTAACACCCACAGCGTCATTTGTCAAGTGACAATTGTGTGATTTTTTTCATGGCCAATCGGTGGGACCATCCGGTGGCACTTTGACAACCTCTTTATCATCCGCAGTTGTTTTTAATTTAACCAAATACGTGCTAATGCAGTCGGCTATCTTATCTGCCTGCTCTTGGATGGCGTCCTCTGGTTCAATGTCTTCCTGTTCGACGTCATCGCCGGAAGTCATTTGTCTTTTAGCTTCTTTGGCTTCTTCTTTCCCCATCGCGACACCGAGGCACTTTCGAAAATTCGTATAAGCATTAGCCATCTATAGCTCCAACTCTAAGTCTTCTTCGCCGCCGAGCCCGGGCTCTTCTGTCTTCGCAGTATCATAAGCCTGATTCGTGGGCTCGTTTACTGCCGAGGCAAGCTCTTCTTCAAACTTGTCAAAATATAGTTTGAGATTTGCAATCAAATAATCGTAAAACAGTTCTTGGTCTTCGTCATTGCTCAAAAGCTCGTAAGAATCGATAACATTGCTTTCGATTTTCTTAAAACTCTGATAGGCAACATTTCTGCCGGTTTCATCACCTTCAACGCCGGTACCGAAATCATCGCGAGGGTCGGCATCTTCTTCTTCGTCTTCGGCAGACTTTTCGGCATCTGTGCGGATGTCGATAAACTTATCGTCTCCGGCACCCTCTTCGCCGCCAACCTTAATTTCAATTTCTTCGTCGACTTCAATTTCTTGAAGTTCGGCAGCTTCTTCCTCACCGGCGGCCGTATTGACTCGCGCTGGTGTCAGTGTGTTAACGACTGCGTTAACAATGTGTGCTCTAAAGGAGTCGCGTTGGGCAGCATCGGTGGTTAAGGATTTATAGTCTGTTTCCAGGACGGGTATAATTTTCTTGAGGAGTTCTTCTAATACATTAATACCTGTGGACTTGTTGGGGGTTGGCTCTATATCAGCAACTTGAGTTTCGGACAGGTTCTTTAGTTCTACATCCATTATATCACGAATAATCGAACGCAGGGAGTCTTCTTCGTTTAGTTTTTGTTGTTTGACATGTCGTATCAAATGTCTTATGTTCTCTCTAAGAGATTGTTCTTCTTGTTTATTCATCGCATAATGCCCTTTTCCATAATTAGTCTCATTACATTATCAACGATATTTAGATCAATGTTTTCTCTTCGGATAATGTTCATATTGTTCTTTTTCTCATCATCGTCTTCTCTGGCATATCCCGACACCGCGCCGCCTGCCATGGCAGACATCTCGTTTAATCCAGTATCTAGTCCCATAATAGAAAGCAAGTCGAAGACCTTATCTTCTCCAACGAAATCTTCTAGCAATTCAACTGCCTCTTCATCAGAGTCTGCCTTACCTATCAGGTACCTCATATCCGAAGCGTGGAATTCCATGGGGTTCTTGCCCGATTTAACACTGGGCATTTCATCTTTGAGAGGAGATACGTTTAAAAGTCCCATATATTGGGCTGAGTGTGAACCGGGGACAACCGCGGCACTTTCTAGATCGCGCACACTTATACCCTCTTTCGCGTATTTGTCTGCTTCTTTAAATCTGATTGCATCGCCGCCCTTGGTACTTACCCCCAGAATAACTTCATCGCCAGCCTGCAGGGGTCCCTCGTCGCCAATAAAATCATAAGTGGCAGTAATGGGAGAGGCATGTGGAGATATCTGAACATCTACGTTAGATAACTGGGAAGTTAGGAGTTCCCAAATTCTTTTTGAGTCCTCGGCAGTAATTTCACGACCAGAGGCAAGTTTTCGCGAAGACTTTAGGGGGGCAGAAACCAACACAACCACTTCGTCAGCTTCGGCTGCATATTCTTCCACCATAGATAGGTGTCCCAGATGAGGGGGTTTAAATGCTCCGGGCACCACCGCAACTACGCGAGACGGACCCACCGGGTCGGCATCTTCGTCTTCGACTTCAAAACCTATCTCTTCGTCTTCTTCTGCTTCAAGATTGAATTCCTCTTCCTCGTCTTCTTCGGTGAGTGATGTGTCTGCTTGAAACCCAGATCCCATTCCTCCCAGGATAAACTCGCCGGTAATCTTTACCGGTGCAGGTCCGAATAAATCGTCATCTCGTAAAACCACTCCTTCGTGACTCATAACATCGCCCATGGGGCTCGTTAGTCCGCGAAGTACATCGTTGCCCAGCATGCGGGTGGCATGCATCATAATGGCGCCGTAAATTGCAGCTTCTGCGTCCGCGTCCTCAAGGAGGTCTATAATAGGCACAGAACCGTCTAGAATCGTTTTGTACAGCTCTTTGTGGAGAGGATGGGTCTTCTTCCCACTCTTCAGCTTAACGGTCTTGTAGCGGGGATTAGAGGCTTCTGCGAGCCATTCTTCGAGGGACTTTGTGATCTCTCTATCATCAGACACTCTAACTGTAAAAGGTTCTGATAAAGTAGATGAAAAATCGATGTCCGAATCGGTTAGTCGTTCGGTGGGAACCGAACCATAAACTTGGAAGCCGTGCTCGTTAGCTACAGGGTTGAGTTTCTTAATTAACTGCTCCATAATAGAAGGATCATAGGGAACCTCTACGCTTGGGGCTTTTACGCCTTCGGGGCGCTCAGCGCCAGGACGTTCTTGTCCCGTGCGACTGTGGACTTTTTGATAAAACTGGTTTAGCCCGTGGATGGCAAGGAAATTCTCATCATATTCTGTGACGTTAGTGGTTCCGGCAACATATTCGGTATTTAAAAACATCGCGGGGTTATCCCACATCCCTAATTCCACTAATTGCTCTTTTATATCGGGAAGAGCGGTATTAAGAATCGTAAGCAAAGTGCGAATTGCCGGGCGCATGCCGTGACCTTCTGGGAAGCGGTCGTCTACTCGATCCATAGTGATCCCATCGATGTCAATAGGTTTTAACGAGCCGCGGTCCACTGCAAATTGCTTGTTTTCCTCGTCTCCAACTACCTTAAAAGACACGTTGACACCATCAATTTTGACTGCGCCGGCACCTTTTTTATCTACAAAGGTTTTTGCTCGATCAAAAAAGTCGAGCAAATCGTTTCCTGTGTTCACCCACCCCAAATCAAAGGGGTGATTCATATGTCCGGCTGCACCGCCCATTATTCTTTCCCTCGGGACTCTTCTAAAATATTGAGTTTCTCTTCAAGGAGGCTCATCTCGTTCTGCATTCTGCGCGCATACCGTTTAACTTCGCGGACGTGTTGTTTGGCCAAGGACATTCTTCTCTTCTCGGTCATGGTTCGAGGTTTAAGATTGGAAATTATCTCTTCCAGACCTTGAATATAAGTGAAGATTGTTTTTTCGTCCAAGCCTTCGTGGAGAAAGTTTTGCCATTCAGAATTTAAAGACACTTGGGCACCCTCCAGTTGTTGAAGCCATAATAATTCGCGAATAAATCGATTTTTGAGTTTTTTGAGTTCAAAATGAGTCTCAATTTTTAGATTTCCCTCTCATGAGAATTCTCCTTAGAAATGCTTACGCAATACTTCCAAGATTGCATTGCGCAATTCTTTACTTACTTGTGCGTTTTCGCTCGTGACACGCTCGCCAGACGTCTTGGTCGTCTTGCGCCCGGGTCCTTGTGGGTGTGCGTCTTCCATGCTGGCGCGCTCGTCAATGTGATCTTCGTCATAATCACGGTCGTGCTTGAGAGCATCTAAATGATGTTCAATAGCCTTAATATGATCTTCGTCGTGCATCGCATTATCTTCATAGTGCTCGCCTTCTTCGGCGCCGCTGTCTTCAGTGAGTTCGGTATTCTCGTTCACATCAGCCTCGTCTCCGGGCTTGGAACCGCGTTTGCCAGAACCTACCTTTAGCTTCTCACCCTTCTTGGTGGTATAATCCTCTTCTCCCTTATCGGTCTTAGATTCGTCACCCTTAGAGGCACCTGTATCCTTGGCGCCAGTCTCGCTAAGCTCGCGCTTGCTAAGTTCTTCGCCTTCGCTTTCCTTCTTACCTACGCCCGGGTCGTCATCGCCGGAGCCATGACCTACACCAGAGCCGGTGCGTTCTTCCTGGATTTCTCCAGTTCCGTTAAACTCATCAAATTCTTGAAGAGTGCTAAATTTGAAACCCCATGCTTCTGATAGTAGCTGTGAAATTTCGTTGTTTTTCCAATCTTTTGTTGACATCTTATTTTCTCCTCTTTGTAGATGTTCAAAGTAAATAGTACTTTTTATGCTGTCTTCCCAATCTCGAAAGCACATATTTCCAACTTCGTATGCTTCACGCTCCATTTCACGCAGATGCGAGTCATTTTGAGCGTATCCTTCTCCCATTTCCCCAACATCATCAAAATCACCGCGACAATTTTGAGTGTGGTGTACCAACTCGTGTGAGAGAGAGCGCATCACATCCTTGGGATGTCTACCGGTGGTGTATAATGTTACTGATTTGGCTGAAGGATCGTAGTAAGCTGTTTTCCCTAAAGGGTTCTTGGCGTTTTTAGAATCACCACGCAAAAATAAACGTGGAGGATCTTTGAATCCCATTTTTTCTCCCGCGAAGGGGAGAAATTGTTTTATGAGGGGCATCAAGGTGTCAATCATTAACTAAAAATACCTTTTTTCTTTAGAGAAGCTAAAAATACATCCTAAATAGTTCTCAAGCCGGTCTTTTCCAATAGTTCTTTTTCTAAACTCTATGATATATTTTTTGATTTGTTAACAAGTCTAAGGCTGATAGTAAAAAATTCTAACTCTGTGTGGGGTTCATTAATGGGTATCACTTTAGATATGGAGACGATTCGGTTAGATCTAAGCTGGTTCGTTATTTCTAATAGCACACCGTAGTTTGAATCCCAGCAATCATCGCCGCTGTTCCATGTTGTCCACTCAACAATATCCCCAGTTCCCAACTCTACAGATGATAATTCTCCAAATTCTTCCTTTTTAATCATAATAGCTGACTACCCAAGAGCATACGCCAGCTTTTAAATAAGTGGTTAATTTTTTAGTAACATCTTTTTCTTGGGAAAACGCCTCGTGTTTAATCGAGCCGTCCGCTTCGTCGAGCCATTTAAGTAGAAAAGTTCTTTGCGCAGCAGAAACACCACCTTCGTTTGGTTTGTAATATTTTCTTTTGTTTGTCGGCATCATCCTAAGTAGAATGATATCGCAGGATGTCACAAAAGAATTGTAGTATTTTTATAATATAAAGTTAATAAAATTGCCAGCAACGTCACCACTGTGAATTCAAACCCAAAGAGAGCATACGAGCCCCACGTCACGAAAACTGTTAACAAGAGTTTCCAAAAATATCCAAATTGGAATAGCATCAATCATATCCTGTAAAGATTAGTTCGTCTTTCTCTATCTCGACCAAGTGTCCATCAAAAGTATATATTATCACACGATCTGGTGATATTGTATCCTCATCTACTATAAAAGCTTTCGTCCCCCGAGAAATTTTGATAAATCTTTTATAGGGGGCATAATAACAAAATACTATTCCATTGCCTCCTTTGATAGATACTTCTGGCAACAGTTCTCCATCTTGCGGGCGCGCCATGCCTGCGACCTGTCTGATGGCTTTTTTAAGTTTTTCGTCCGGATCATGTTCTGTGCCCATGCATATAATTAGAATTTAACACAGGCAATATGAGGCACGCGGTGGCTATGGCGCCTCTTGTTGCTTCAAAATTAGTAGTTTGTGAGAGGATGTTATGAAATCTTTTGTTTTTTGATATTAAAATACTTCAAGGGCAATTGCCATGGCTATACCCATTACCGCCTGTACTACCATAAACATCGTGATGGCTTTTGTTTTAAACGTCTTTAATTCTTCGATTTCTATGAGTGCTGCTTTTAATTGTGGCGGCGAGGCAACATCATCCATTTTTTCTTTCCACGCTTTAATGTCCTGAACCCGGTCTTCCTTGGCTTTCAATTCTGTTAATTGTTCTTTAACATCTTGTAGTTCACCACGCAGGGCTTCGATACCCGTTGATAGGGTTTCTAGTTGTTGTAACACTAATTTTGAATAAGTTTCCCAACCGTTTAAATCGCCCATCTATGCGCCCTCCACCGCTCTTAATTAGTTTGGCGCGGGACATTCAATCTGTTCAATATTGTATTCGCCCTCATTATTGATAACTTTGTTAATGATCAGTTCAAAATCTAATGGTTTGATCTCGTCTAATTCTGGGTTCTCACAAACTTTCCTTAAAACGTCATCAATATTTTTTTGAGAATCTTCGTAATATTCAACGCGATTGATGTTCGATTTGCCATCCGACATAATCTTTTGTCCAATCATGTGTGCAATCGTATTGCCCTTAGAGTCGCCTTGAGTTGCGATGGGCCTCACCTGATTTGGGTCTATACCGATTTCTTCTATATACTCCAAGATCGGGCCCAACGAATTGCCGCGTCTTGCGGTCATAATATATGTTTTGGAATTCTCGGGAAACTCGCGCATAATATCAGTTATTACGGAAATCTCTTGTGGATCTTTAACAATTGAAAAATCACTTAAGTCAATGTCGTATCCAAGCTCCATCAAAGCATCCACCGCGTCAAAAGCTTCTATGCCTTCTTTCGCTGCAGCTGCGTTCATGTAGGCTTCGAACTCCTTTTGGTCACGTAGGGTCGCTTCTGTGCCGTCGGGGGCTTTAACACGTGTTTCTGCTGCAGTAAAAGCAATAGTACAATCAAAATCAAATATACGTAATATATTAATCATA
>NZER01000007.1 GCA_002690445.1 Candidatus Pacearchaeota archaeon | reverse complement strand
ACCCATGACGTGAACCTCACGGCCTTTGCGCAGATAATTGATCACTGCGGTTGCGCGGTTTCCAAATACGGTGCAGGTCGTATACATGGTGGTCTTGATCTTGCGACCGTTGCGATCCGGGCGGGTCTTGTTCGTGGCGATGTCGAAGTTGCATCCGACGGTGCCGTTATTGAGGGTGAACGGCTTGGGATCGTGAGTGAGTCTGCCGGTGCCGATCCAGATGTTGACGTCGTTACTCATAGCGTAATCTCCAATCGAAAAGTGTTAGAAACAGTAGAAAAGCTCAGGAAAGCGGACAGAAACGTTACCTCCACTAAAAGGGTGCGTGATGCCACGGTTCGTCACCAAACTGGTACTCAGCGCTGTTTGGGTTGCACGCGGGGCAGAAGTGAGGATACTCGTGTGGACAGCGAGTCTGACGATTGTGAGCAGAGAAATGCTCGATCCAGAAGCTCTCGGAGTGGTCGTCTGCGAGCGGGTTAGGCCAGTTCCACCTGGGATCGAGTGTCGAGGCTGGAGTTGGCTCGTCGTCGGAACCGTTCGCGTTGCACTTGATGCGCACGAGATACAGACCGTTGAGGCTGATGCGCGGGCAGATGTCACAAGCGTTGTCGTGCTGTGAATCGCTGGGGTAGCGAGTGATGATCGCGTTCTGAGGGCGCAGTTCGGAATCACACCAGATGCGATGGTCCGGATGGAACGAACTCCAATCGGTGCGGGATTTCCACAGCCACCAGCCGATGTTGTACGTTTTGCGCTCCGCACATTCAGGACAGATGCGGAATTCATCGTAGATGCTCTCGCAGGCAGGTGGTGTGCAGTCGAGAGGTTCGGAATCACCTTCGCGTTGCTCTACCGCCTGGATCGGCGCGGTGCAGATGTCCATCACACCCTCCCTTCAAGGTTAGAGATGCCGTGCTCGTCGGTGGTTTCGATCTCGCAGAGGAATGATTCATAATGTTTGTCGCAGCTCTCGCGCCAGAGCTTGCGCAGGATCTCACCGTGACACTTGTCGGGTGCGCACCAGCAGGCGAGCGTTCTATCCCCGATATCCCAGACAGCCGCCTCAAAAGCGGGGTTGGTGCTCATCTCGTTGCGTGCCCATACCTCGTAGCAGGGCAATGTTTCACCCTTTGCGTGCTTAGAACCGCAGACGATGCACTCCGATCCGACCCGAATGGGATTACCGAGCTTTCCAGGACGCCCGATATACAGATAGTGGGTCCGCTTCCGATCAGGGTGGTAGCCATCTAAAAGCTCATCAGCGAGCGATTCACGAATGATGTTTGCACGCATCACAGGTTCGCAGTGCCGCAGATTGATGATACTCAAATCACACATAACCAAATCTCCAGATAGAAAGGAAAAAAACAACTATTGAGTCGGTATCCCAAGGGGATAAGGCGCGACCCGATCTGGTCGTCGCGCCCTATACCAACTAATCGTTGTTGTTGTTGGCGAGCGCAAAATCCCGGTGATCTTGAGCCGGGTGGAGGCCGAAGGCAAGCTGGGGCAATCAAGTAATCCCTACCTTCCTGTGCGCCGCAGGCAACAATGTCCTAGCTTTCCTCTCCCAGCTTCTTTTGCCACAGCCCGTCCCGAATAGGGCGGGCTGCACCTGCTTTTTGGCCTACCTTTCCTTACTCTTCATCACGTCCGAAATCTTCTTCCTCCGACTTTTTACGATTCTATTTCCGCCGGAGGCAACAATGTCTTGTCTTTGTTTTTCTGGCCTCTCAGTATCGTTCTCTCGCAGTGGGTTCTGATGGCTATCGCCTATAAGCGGGTGCATAGATGTTTCGGAGCGAAGCGGCCTCAAGGCGTGTGGGCACCTATAATAAAAGCCGGTGCTGGGAATCTCACATGAGTCCTGTTTAGCAAATAAAAGCGATTGTTTAGCGCAGCTATGACGCAAGCTACCGCTATGTCTTTACCTTACCTCCCCCGGAGGGTACAAAGTCTTGCCTTTCTTTAATGTGAACATTTGCGTTGTTGCTGCGGTAAACAACCCGCAAGGGCGGCAGCAGCCGTCGTTTTTATTTGGTAAACCGGACGACGTGACCACCGAGGCCACTGTGTAGCGATCGCCCCCGTCCCAACAGAAAATGTGACTCGTGAGGTTGGCGTGATCCGCATGAGGCGTGACGAAAAAGAGTTTTTGGTGATCTTAATCCCTTCCTTAACATCACTATGTCTTGCCTTTCCTCTAGCCTCGAAAAACTGTTTTTGGGCGCGTCTCTTGCAGGCCGGAAAAATCGGAGGAAGAAGATTTTGGAACATGTGAAGACAATGTCTTGTCTTTGGCCGAAAAGTGGCAAAAGCGGATCTATTTTGCCTAGGTTCTTGCGTGAGCGTCCGTGTTGTCTAAGCGGTGCCGCAGCACCCATTAGACCAGAGTCTATTTCCGCCGGAGGCAACTATGTCCATTATCACCCTCATCGGGGTGTAGGGGCAGCGCCCCACATCGTTCCGCCGGAGGCACCGCAAGCTATCGGCCTCTTCGCTCAAAGCGCGTTGGCTTTAGAGTAAACCTATAGCTTTTCTCGTGTGCGTCGATTTCAAGTGGTGTGCTGCAAGTCCTTGCGAACAATGTGTTGTTCACAGTGAGGGTTCTTGGCGTGTGTATACAAAATGGAAGACCTCTAACTAGAGTAGCCAGGAGGGAGAGGTGTGTGTATCGCTTCCGGTGGGTGAACGCACAGGGATGCTCTTCACTCTGCCTGCCAGCCAGGTCTGTGTCTGGGTTGGCCGAGGCTTTGGGAGGTCAGCCTGGACTCAGGCCGCAGCGCACTCTTCATGTCAGCAGGGGTACCGAGCGAGGGGGCCAGAGCGGTAGCGACGGTTCATCCCGCCCCTGCGGGTGAACCGGCTGGAGCCACGAGCGTCGAGTTACAGAGGGGTGACGGATTCAAATAGGTGCTGTTGTCTTCGGGGGTTGTCGGGGGGCTGGCCCCCCGCTTCTTCCTCCCCCTAAGTGGTATCGGCCAGTCAGGTGGTNCCGTAGGCATAAGCGCTTTCGCTTTGGTAAGCAGCGTTGACTACGGTACCGTCTGACTGGCCTGCTGAATTCCTTCATGTCTTTGCTGGGGTGTGGCCCCCATACAGCAGATGGTCAAAGCCCCCCATTGCNTTCTGAGAATACTAGTATAGTCACTCTCTAAAAATTCTCTCTAAAAACCCAAAACTGGGGTTGGGTGAGAGAAGCGTAAGCGAGATCGAACCCCGACCCCCCTCATAAAAAAAGATCCCGTCATCTCTGGCGACCGGGGGAGGTGGGAACTAGAAGTAACCACAAGTTGGTCTGAGATAACGGGATTGAATAGCGGAGACTAGTGAGGTACTAGTAAGTAGAGCTATTGCAAAATCAGCGCTTTCGCATATAGGATATGAGCGCCGCGCCGAATCGCTCCTGCTTTGCGTCGCTTGGCGCGGCTCAATCGCTATGCGAGATCGCGCCTTTTATCAGCTTCTTAAGCGCTGATTTTAACATCGAGATTTGAAATTGCAAGCATAAAAAAAAAGTGGTGCGGACTCGCTATGCGAGATCGCTATCCGCACCACTTTCAGGAGATCTCGATCAGTTGAGATGACGCGCCCGATCGAGAAGTGGTGGATCTGCTCCCACCGTGGCTCACCACTCAGAGCAGGTGACGCTCGTAGTGTGGACTCCGATGACCACGGGGACATTCTATCAGAGCACCCAGGAAAGTAAACACGGAAAAAAGAAATGCTTTCTTATTGACTTTCGCTTCTGGTTATGTATTTGGTATGATTTGGCTGTGATACACAAAACGAAAGCCCAAGCGTTGGAGTTGCCGTCTATGACCGCTTTGGAGCGGACAGAGACGATGCAGGAGAATCTGCAATTTGTGCAGAGGCAGGCCGAAGCGATCATCGGGCAATCGCATCCCGATGAGATCCGGGCACTGGTAAACGAAGCGGTGGAGGTGGCTCGTGCGCGTGGAAATGCCAACATCATGCTGGCGGCTGCGAAGCTACTGGCCTCGTTACACAAATCGGGGTTGGACCTCACTCTCAGCGCGATCGCGTTGGAGAAGAAAATATCGTCCGTAGCGCCAGATAACATGAATGTTCAGATCACTAATCTGCAATCCGGGCAACCACTTCCGTCAGTAAAGGAGGCACAGAGTGCCATCAATCGATACGTTGACATCCTTGGGGGGCAACCAGGAGATTCAGGAAATGGCTTCGGGCTTGATGCAAGAGCCTGCGATCTGGATCGAAAACTACTTGAAGATATCAGCGGAGCAGAGGACGACAGTGGAAACGGAGGAACTGGACGAATCGGAGGAGAATTCTGGGAATCAGAAGGTGATACCGTTCAGATTGAACGAGAGTCAGAAGATCCTGTACCGGAAGATCCGGCAGTGCTGGGACCAGAAGAAGCCGGTTCGGATGTTGATTCCGAAGGCGAGGAAGCAGGGAGTGACGACCCTGATCCAAGCGATATTCTTTGAGCGGCTGTATAACCAGGACCATGAGGAAGCCGCAGTCGTCGCCCATAATGCGGAATCAAGCTCTTACATATTCCAGATCACCCGGCGATTCTACGATTTCTTGCCCCAGCACATGCAGAGAGGGCTGAAGTACAGCGCCAAGACTGAACTAGAGTACGTTGAGCCGCACGGATCGAAATACATGGTTATGACCGCTCGATCCGGCGATGCCTTGGCGAAAGGCACCACTCCGACCCTGTTTCATGGCTCTGAGGTGGCAAACTGGGCGGATTCCGGGCAAGATCCGTGGCTTGCGTGGACATCAGTCGCAAGTTCGATCCCCGATCACCATGAGACGGCGATTGTGCTGGAATCCACGGCAAATGGACGCGAAGCGTTCTTTTATCGCATGTGCATGGGCGCATTGAAGGGTGACAATGACTTTGAGGTCATATTTCTGCCCTGGTATATTTGCGATAAGTACGATAGGCCGATTAAGGACAAGGGATGGCGGATCACCCAGGAAGAAGACCACATTCGTGGGGAAGTTTTTGATACGACCGGTTATGAGATCCAAGACTCTCAATTTGAGTACAGAAGATGGTGCATAAAGAACAAATGCGGCGGAGAGAACGGGATCTGGGATCGATATTACCCAGCGACCCTGCGAGACGCTTTCTCTGTATCCCAGAAGCGGTTCTTCTCAGAGGAAGTGAAAAAACACTACCGGGAGCAGATCCAAAAACCGAAGGTCATCGGAGACATGGGGATATCGAGAGAGGGAACCCCAATCTTCGATCCAAACGTTCACGGAAGCCTCCATATTTGGGAGAAGCCAATATCTCGTGAGAAGTACGTCATATCGGTGGACGTATCGGAGGGTATTCCGGGCGGGGACTACCATAGCGCTTATGTTTTGAAGAGATCGCAGGTCGAAGCGGTTGCTGCCATGCACTCGCTGGTGGATAGCGATGAGTTGTGCGAACAGCTTTTCCGCCTGGGACACTGGTATAACAAAGCGCTAATTGCGCCGGAGAATAATCATAATCCGGAGGTTTGCCGTCGATTGTCCTACCATCTCCGGTATCCAAATCTGTACTGGCACAGAGATGTGAACACTCCTCGTGCACGGGCGCATCGACCGGGGTGGAATACCAACGTCAAGACTCGCAGGGAAATGCTCGATGTTTTGCGGATGGTTACTCGACAACGGATGCTAAAGATCTATGATGAGGGCTTCTCAGAGGAGATGGAAGACTTCGCTTGGGGAGTTGCTAGTCGGAAATGGCAAGCGACTCCCGGTAAGCATGATGATAGGCTGATGTCTATGGCAATTGGTTTGATGCTGCTGGACCTGAACCCATACAAGGACAGGAGCGACAGACTAAGGCCTAGGCAAGAAGACGGTTTCGCTCGATTCAAAGAATTCACGGAATATTGGAAGAAGAAATCGGGTGGCAACAAAAAAAGCCGGAGATTGATCATTGGATAAGAAAGAACGCAACAAGAAAATCGTTTCGATCTGGACTGATCTGGTCGATGCGGGGGTTAAGCTGAAAAAGAAGCGATTCGATAAGGATCGCAAGGACGTTTTGCGCTTTTATGCTGGTGATCATTCGCACATCTACGACGAGGCCGAAAGCGCTGGGTGGGCGGCGAATGAATCTTGGGCACAGATGACTATCAACCTCACTTTCGAGTTAGTCGAAGTGTTTGGACCCATTCTCTATCAAAAAAACCCCATCAGAACGATAACAACCAGGACAAAAGACCCAGTTCACGCTGCGCTAGCTAGCGTGATGGAGACTTACCTGAACTATACCCCTCACGAAAATGGGCTTCGGGTTGAGTCAAGAGATGCGATTAACGATGCGCTCATCTCCGGTCTCGGTTTCCTTTGGACCTCCTACGATCGAGATACTGGATTAGTGGGGTCAAGCTATGAATCGGTGGACAACATTGTTTTTGATCCCGATGCGCGTCGCTTCAAGGATATGTGGTGGGTTGCGAGGCGCAGGATCGAGCCTCTCTGGGTTGTGGAGAAGATGTTTCCGAAGACGAGCAAAGGTCTCAAGGGGAACAAGACCTCTCATCTGGGAAAATCCATGTCATTGGCAGACACGAACGACAAGCATAGCACCAAAAGCGTGTCGCAAGATCTTGTCGTCTTTTACGAGGTTTTCTCAAAGATGGGGGTCGGAGTAAGATACAAAGAGGTCGAGGAAGACATAAAGAAGGACATTCCGGATGATGAAGACAACGTCTACATCGTGTTCTGTCCCGGCCATGAGCGTCCTTTGGCGATTGAGGATTGGCCCGCCCCATTATTTCTTGATGGGAAATGGTTTCATAGCTCTCTTATCTTTCACACCCACCCTTCGGAGTTGTACCCTATCGCACCACTCAAGCCAGCACTTGGGGAACAGAAGGCAATCGACTACCTAGCTACGTTTATGCTAGCGAAAGCGAAGAACGCTTCTCGTGATATCATCGGGGTGGACCCGTCCGTAGATGAGAATGTTATTTCCCAGCTTTCGAGTGGTGCGGATCTGGAAGTTGTCTCGCTTACCGGTGCGCAGGGGAGATCGATCAATGAGGTGATCCAATGGCTGGAGCATCCGGGCATCTCCACAGATCTCAAAGAGACCTTCCGGCTCCTGGTTGATCTGTTTGAGAAGAGGACCGGGCTACAGGAGATCCTGTACGGTCGATCTCGGGTTGCAGAGAGATCGGCGGAAGCGATCTCAATCAAGGACAGGAACTCTCGTGCCAGGATTGATGACAAGGCAGACCTTGTCGAGCACTGGCAGAATGAGGTGGCTCGCAAGGAAGCGATTCTTGCTCGGTTCCTTCTGGATGGGAAAGATGTTGAAAAGGTAGTCGGGTCTGACGAGATTTATGGGTACAAACTTGAGATCTTCGTGGACGGGGAGATACTCACACTGGCAGAGGTGAGAGAGTTTAGTCCAGAGTTTGGCACCTACTGGGAAACCCGGGAGGAAGCAGACGAGGCAATGATGGATGCGCAGCAAATGGTGCGAACGACCATGCCTATGGCTCAGATTTCAGTAGTACCGGTGACTGCCAGTGTAGCCTGGAGAGATACGGGGTCGCTTTCGGATAATATCGATATCGTCAGGGAGTTCGCTTATCGTATCGAGGCTGGGTCTGCACGTAGGCCAGATCAGGAATTCCGCGTGGAACAGGCGCAATTGATCATGGATCGAGTAGGGCAATTGTCGCTTGAGCTACCGCCAGAGATCGACATCACGACCTATAACAAAAGCCTGGATCTGTTGTACGATGCGTTTATGATTGCACATCCTCAGAGGGTTTACTTGTCCGTACAGCCTCTTCCGCCAGAGCAGCCAGTCCCGCAGGGAGGGGGCGGGGCTGGTGCCCAGCCACCCACCTTAGCGTTGCCGCCGCAGGGAGCAGCAGTTTTCCCGGCTCCGGCACCGATGGGTGGGGGTGGAGGTTTCTTGTAAGATTTGGTTAAAATATTAGAATATCGTTTGGATTTGGGAGATAGAGATGGACAAGATAAGAGAAATGATCGAGGCGAAGCAGGCACCCGGAGCTATTATCAGGCATCCGGCTGGTGAGACTCGGTATATCTCTACTCTTGCTCGTTATCCAGATGACCCCAGAGCCAACGTTACTTGCATGGCAGAGGCGCACCGAAAGGCAGCGGCTGACGGCAAGGTGATACAAAATGTGGAAGATGTAGTACCGGGGACGAGGAAAGAGCACCGTTCTGAATCGTTCTCAGAAACTTTTGATAAGAACTGGAGGAAAGCATAGATGTCCGAAGAAGAAATGGACACCTCTTCTGAAGATGCCGTGGAAGCGGATACCATCCCCGAAGAGTCCATACCATCCGACTTTGCGATGCCATATGATGAGCCATCAGATGATGATGATACCTCACCAATGGTTGATGAAGCCGGACCTACGACCTATGCGGGTAAATATTCATCTGTTGGGGATTTAGAAAAGGCATACAACGAAGCCCAGAAGCTGATTTCGACTCAAGACGACTACGCCACATTAGGCCGCAGCGTTGCTCCTGACTGGGATGAGTACCAGGAATGGAAACACGGAGGTGGCAATGAGGAATACTACGAGCCGGAACCTGCCTGGAATCCGCCGCATGATATTGGATCTGTTCAACGTGCCGTCGATCTGATTGGAACAGAAGGCTGGGACAATCTAGATAGTGGGGAACAGAAGAATGCTCAGGAATACCTGAACTACTACAATAACAAGTGGCGGGAATGGCAGACTAATCCAAATACGTTCGCAGAACAGATGGTTAGTCCTTTGGTTGAAGAGATGGTTTCTGAGCGGTTTGCCGATCTAGAAGCTCAACTTCATGCCGCATCATTCTGGCGAGATCATTCGGATGAACTGAGAGATCACGTTGGCGATTTCCAGAACCTACTCCAATCTGGAGTACCTACGGACGCCGCACGCGAGATCATACATCTCAGGAAAATCGCTGCTCAAAGCAAGAATGTGCGAAACGAAGAAGATGAACTCCAGCGCAAAAAAGATAGATTAAAGGGACGTGTCTCGGGACGTTCTCAGCGCGGGGGTGGATCTGTGAAGAACGCTAGTTCCGCAGCAGGTGGCAAGAGCTTCAGTGAAATCTTTGATGATGCTGCTGATGCTGTTGGCGCGACTTTCGGTGAGGAGAATGTGATGGGACCGTCCTCCTAATAAGGAGGAAACATGGCAGAATTTGAACGAGTTCTTGCTACGTCCATCGAGGACTGGGCAAAGGGCTTGCATGAGGAGCAACTCAAGAACCGCGTGGCTCTTGCGATGCTTCAGAAAAAGAAGCGGCTGAAATATAACGTTTCAGCACCGCAGACCTCATGGACCGTTGGTTTCAAGGACCATGAGTTGACCGGTTACGGTGACATGGAAACGATTAACTTCGCCCGTGTTGTAACCGAGAAGAAGGCAACGATCGACTATCGTGGCTATGTCATGACTGACGCTGTTTCTGAAAAGGAACGGCTGATGAATCGTGGCAAAAGCGCGATCGTCAACATCGTTGAAGACAAGCTCGACCGCATGAAAGCTGCGTGGAAGCGTCGCTTCTGTGGAGAGTTGTTTATCGATGGTGATCTTGCTGCCAACAGCAAGCGATTCCAGGGAATCGACACTATCATGAACGAGTCGGGTACTGTTAATGGTGACGAGATCGGCACCAATGCCGGAACCTACGCTGGCATTAGCAGTGTTAAAGGCACCTATGGTGGAACCAGTACGGACAATAGCCCGGAATACGACTTCTGGTCTCCGGTCTTGGTCAATACTGGCTACAACACCCAGACTTGGGCTACCCAGGGGCTGGAACGTTTGCGAACGGGTATC
The DNA here is from genome assembly GCA_002690445.1 of Candidatus Pacearchaeota archaeon. Next base: position 5,115 of record NZER01000007.1, on the reverse strand, counting down.
AAGCACACGACCTTCGGTCATGATGACAAGCTCGACCTGATTCTCCTTAACCGGGGTTCATACATCGATCTTCTCAACTTGGTGGATGGAAGTGAGCGTATCATCGCAAGCGCGAAGAACGCGACCCTTTTGGCTATGGGTTTCGGAGATCATGTAGAGATCGACGGCACCCCGGTCACCTGGGATATCGATGTTCCGACCGTTGATGAGCAGACCGCTGCTGACACTGTTCAAGGCTACGGCTTTAACTTCAGTGCCATGCAGATCCTGTTCCTCAATTCGGAAATCGCAACTGGGCGGATGGTCTTCGATGAAGATCAGCTTGCTCATAAATTCCTCTTGTCCACTTTCGGGAATTGTAAGTTCATTTCCCCTCGTAAGTTCCTCGCACTCAAAACGCTCGCTTAGAAAGGAGGGTGATATGGCTATTTCTTTACCTCTCGCTCTCTCACACAGTACGACCGAAATCAATACTGATGTGCTGGGCAAACTGATCACGCTACCCGATGGCAATTCGTACCGCTTGGTACTCAATGCTGACGGTGCGGCGGTCCCTCGTTGTTCCGCTCTGACATGGGTGAGCCGCACGGCTTACACTGTCGAGAGGGTGGATGCTGCAACGGAGGAAATCTGCGGATTTGTTCCAACCGAAGCGTCTTCTGCTGGTCCTGCAAATTCTGATTACTTCATGATGCAGGTCGGCGGAAAAGTCGTCGGTATCTGTGGAGATCACGGAACGGCAATCGCCGTGGGTGATGGCGTAGGTCCGGACGATGACGCTGATTCAGGTAAGCTCAGCCGACACATTGTTGCTGGCAGCACGTTTACTGAGATGATCGTCTGTGGACAGGCTTTGACCGCCGCAGGCTCGACGGATGCGGAGTTCGACATACAGTTGCTTCGTACCCTCAACTAGCAAGAAATGGGGTCACGCCTCCGGGCGTGACCCCTACTTTCTATGGAGATAATCGATGGCACGAGTAAGTGCTTTTGTTCCAGTTTATAATACTGCTAACGGTGGATCGGCTGATATTTTTGGTGCGGATCTGGTGCCCCAGGGGCCGGATTCTGTACTTACAATCGGAGTTGCACTCTCTGCTGCTGTGAAGCTAAATCTCCTGATTAAATCGGGGGCAACAACCGTGACAGTGGTATTGAATGACGATTCAAATCTGACGGCGACTGCTGGGCACACGTTTACCTGGCCTGCGGATAGTGGATATACATACAATCTGCAACCGTCTGGCTCCTGCACGGTTCTCTGGTGCTCGATTAGGGATGTCTGCTCTGGAGGTATCTAATGACGTTCGATCCCGCATACGGTCACTTTCAGGGTGCCGGGGGGAGCGCTCGTGGATTCCATCCGCCGCAGGGGCCTGGAGGCGCGGAGCCAAGTCCGTACCTGACAGACCTTGAGTCCTGGTGGAAATTTGACACAGCTTCGGGTGCGTTCACCGATTCCGTGACAGCCACGGCCATGACCCAGGTTAATACTCCTGCGAGCATGACCGGGGTAATCAACCAGGCTGCTGTTGTCTCCTACAGTGACGCCAGCCGGGGGACGACCACTGCTGCTGCGCTCTTGAGTGCCGCCGAAGTCTCTGGTGGGGCTGGAGGAGAGGGCACATACACGGCTCACCCGTTTACTGCTTGCTGCTGGGTTTACCCAGAGAACGTGGGGGCTAATTACCCATTTTATTTGTATGAAAGACAAACCACTGGGCACGCCGCAGGAATCAACTGGTACATGGGAACATATGCCGGAAGCGATGCCAACGACGTGCAATTCGACTGGGGTGTTTCTGGAAGTGGTTCTCTCAAATATGTATCCACTGCCAAAACATATGCCAAAGATGAATGGCACTTTGTCTGCATAAGGTATTTCGGTTGCGGCTATGACTCAGGAGCAAGCCCACCAGGAGATGCAACCGATAGGAGATTTGTCGGGAATTACGTCAACGAAAAACAGATCATGGTGGTGTCCGGTGGTGCTGGATCAGGCACCCTATCGACAATCGCATATAAACAAGATGATAGAGAGGCTCTCCAGGACGGCACCGTCTTCTCCATCGGTGATTCGGTCGCAGGTAAGTCTGCTGGAGGGATTGATCTCCTTGGGATTTGGCGAGACCGATTGTTGACCAACGCAGAAATACTGGCACTTTATGAATTAACAATTGGAGGCACGGATCATCCGTTCTCTTAATCATGGCACTTGAAGACGTAAAACAAGAAGCAGAGCTTTATATCGCATCTCTCCAGGATGCGATTGTCCCTCTCCAGGCTACCTACATAGGATCAAACGGCCAGTATTGGCAGGGGATCGAGACCCCTCGACCAGTGCCATCCGATGGTGATGATGGTATCCCCGATCCACACATTGCGAGGGACTCTCTCCCCACCTGGGATGACTTCGGGCTCACATTGCCTGCGACGGCACCGTTCGCCATCTCGGTCAATGAGCAATCCTATCCGGGAACCTACCGAGCCTACGATCTTCTGGCCTCTTTTGACTGGGGGCCGGGGACGTGGACGGGGCGGGTCACATATTCAGATGGCGCATGGGGCGATTTGGGTTGGGCATATCACCAGTGGCCTCCAGCTTGAAGTTGAATAGAAAACATGGAAGACACAATCGTAGAGGTTGTCAAACAAGTCCCAGCGCTAGTCGTTCTGGCTTGGTTGATCAAGAGCTTTGTATCGTATATTCGAAGCAGGGATCAGGCTACGAAACACCAGCATTCATCTCTGATCACGACGGTCGAGAAGAATACGACGGTGCTGGCGGAAGTCTCGCTGTTGCTAAGGAAGCTGAACGGAGGGCGTGATGTCGCAAAGTAAAGGCTGGCGGACTTCAGAATTCTGGCTTTCCTTGGCGGCGATCCTTTGCGGTGCCCTCATCGCTGGGGATGTGGTCAGTGAATCCTCTACCATTGGCAAGGCTGTCGGTGCGGTGATCTCCGTACTCGCCGCTCTTGGCTACACTGCGTCTCGGACTGCCGTCAAGGTCAATACCGTGAGGCACGAGTAAGATGTCTCTGTATGACAGAATGATGAGGGGAGACCCTATTAAGGGTGGCTTTGGCGCTGGCCTAACTTCTTCCCAGGCTGTCAGGCGTGGGCTGGATCCAACCCCTTCGATCTATGATGGAACTCCGTACCAAGACCTCCTGTGGCGCGGCCCCCCCCCGGACTGGGAGCGAGAGATCGAACGTTGGCAGGAGGGTGAGTGGAAGATGCCTCCTGGTGACTGGAAAGACAAGCTGGTGCCTCTGGGGGGTGGTGGCTACGCGGCTGGAGGCAGGGCGTCCGGTGCGGTGCCTCACGCCCCTGCTCGCCAATATCGGAAACTATGGGAAGGCTTTAAAGAAGCCTTCTTTGACCCCATGGAATTTGCGAGGCAAATGTCTCCGGCGGGATCAGCTTTTGGTTGGGAGCATCGGCTTAAGATGTGGAATGATCCAGAATTTAAGCAGAGGATGGAGAAGTTATATCCCTCATCCCGGCCTCAGCCGATTCAGGGCAGACCGCATTCACCTGTGGAGGAAACCCACCGGAAAATCAGTGATTACATCCCCCCTGCCCTGCACCCAAGCAATTGGTTTTATGCCAGGCCTCAGACAGAATATGAGCGACGCCCCCAGGCCACGCGCCATCGCTATGATAATCTTCCGTTCAAGTCGGTTCGGGATAAGTGGGGAAGGCCCAACATCGTACCCGGGGAAGCGCCCGGTACGCCTGGCTTCTTACCCGGGGAGAGGGACAGTCAGAGGGAATGGGATAAGGCTAGAGAAAGAGGCGAACAAAGAGCGCCAACTCTGATGGAGCACTACTTCTTTAACTCACCTGAGTTTCAGTGGCTCTACAAGAACATCCCTGGGGGTATAGAGAAGCTCACCAAAGACCCCGGCGCATTGGTTCCAGATTCCATGAAGCCAGCCTTCCGAAAAATAGCGGAGTGGGGTGGAGGAAGAGTCCCCAGCTATCCGGACATGGGCGCAGCTGTGTCGCCGGGAGCCAAGAGAGAGCGGGCGGCAGTATTAGCGCAAGAAGAGATGGAAGATTATAAGAAGCATCTTGACCTTCTCGGCAGGGAGGTGGAGCGAGGCGGGAAGTATGACCAGCCCAAGATGTATAGGGGAAAGGTCATCTATCCGCCCAAGCCGGGTGATCGTGACTATAATCGCAAGTGGCGTGAGTACATGAGAGCTGCTCCGCTAGAGGAATCACATCCCCTCCATAGACCCAGCCCGGATTACTCGCCTCCCTCCAGGCGTCAGCAGATTGCAGCTGGAAATATCGAGCCGAACTTTGCGGATCGATTCATGGGCTCATTGCAAGAACTTCTCGGAAAACGAGAGAGGCTAGACCCCAGCCTTGGGATGGGGGGAGGATGGCGGCGACCGTGGTATGAAGGCCCAGAGGAATCTCCAGAGGAGAAAAAGGCGCGGGTGGACAAAGAATTCCATGCGGTTGGTGGTCAAGAAGGGGTGCGGCGGGCGCAAAGATACAAGGCGAAAGAGCGAGCTGCGGGCGAGGCCGGGTTTGATAGTGTCACCGAACATGAAGCAGCCATAAAGGCGAAGAAGGCAGATCGGGAATTCAAGGAGATGGAGTATTACAAAAGGACGGCCACCGAAAGGCGCAAAGAAAAACAGAGGTCGAGGGCAAAGTTTGCCAAGGAGCAGGCAGAGCACGAGGCGTGGATGGAGGAGAACAGGAAAAGCCAAAAAGAGCACGACGCACGGATGGATAAGTCACGCAAGCGGCTCGCCAGTCGGAGGGCGGCTCGGAGAGAAGACGACAAGAGGCACAATAAAAAGATGAGGGAGGCGAGGGAGAAGAGGGCGCGAGAGAAGGAGGAGGACGAAAGGTGGGCCGCTGAACAGAATGCGGAAATAAAGAGACGCGAGAAGTATCCCCGGATCCCTTCCCCTCCAGAGACTATGGCAGAGAGCCTTCAGCAGCGAGACAAGGAGAGGGCAATGTGGAGAATGATCCAGAAGTTGACTCCTTGGATGAGCCCAGGCCCGGCTCCCACCAGCGTGGAGTATCCTTCTCACGGAAAATACCCCGGAGACCCCGTTGACACTTACGGTCGTCGTTCTGGGGATT
>NZER01000006.1 GCA_002690445.1 Candidatus Pacearchaeota archaeon | reverse complement strand
CTTTATTGAACCCAGAAGCGATGAGTTGGGTTGAGAAAGTAAAATACTTCTCGCCCGAGGGGGATCTCAATCTCAACGATCCCTACGGCGATATCATGTCCCACATTTTAATGCTCACTATGGACACGGCCAGAAAGGAAATGAACGTGCCCTTTAACGTCACCAGCGGATATCGGACGTGGGGAACCCCAAACTCCGCCCATCCAGACGGCATGGCGATAGACGGATACTTCAAGGGCATCCCAATACTTCACACTTTCCTTCACCTAGTGCGGTTCAAGCAGTTCCACGGGATCGGCCTTTACCCTTATACCACACCTCCTGTGATCCATGTGGACGTGAAGGATCGTGACGCTGGCCGTCAGGCTATGTGGATATGGAACAAGGGAGGGCGCTATGTGTATAGCCCTGGCGGGGATTTTCGACGGGAGTTGATAGCGGCGGTGAAGGTGCTGACGGAGGAGACTTAATGAGCGGCTATCTTCCTGTAATTTTCATCGGCTTTGGGCTGCTAAACGGCATGATCCTGTTACTGGCCGGAGTAGCCGTGAACGGCATAATGAATCTCAACAAGCGGCTTGGCGAGATGAATGGAAGAATAGGCAAGATTGAAGTCCGTAATGAAGCACATGACAAGACCGATACCATTCAATTCACTAACATCGGTCGAAACCTCACGGCTCTTTGGGAAAAGGTAAATGATCTACGAAGTAAAACCTAAAAAGGAGAATAGGAATTGACCTTCGATGAATACTGCGAAATGTGGTCGGAACCTGAATACGTGATCCACGTTCGTACCTTTGCTCAGAAGCTCAAAAGCGATGGCTGTACGGGAGTACCTGAGTTTTATCGGGACGGCTGCCTGGAGCATGATGTCAGCTACCGGACTGGACGCGATCCGAAGGACAGGAAAATCACGCGGCGGGAAGCCGATAAGCGGCTTCGCTGGTATGTGCGAATGAACTCACCTTTTGGGGCGTATTCCCCTTTGGGGTGGTGGCGATGGGCCGGGGTGAGGATCGCTGGATTCTGGAGCTGGCAGGGATGAAGGTCATTCGTTGGTCATGTTTGTTGTAGCACGGTCATTATATCCGGCATGGACGAGCAATATGGTTATGTTACCAGAGTCCAGTCGGAGTGCCATCCTGCCGACGACGACGATAACACGCCGCTGTCATAGCCGCGTACCCCAATGACCGATCTTGATACTGCCCGCGCTAACACGACGCTTCCGCCATCGACTATAACATGACCGGCACAGTCGATGCGCGACGATGCAGCGGCGCGTCGTCGTGCCGTCGTGCCGTCACTTGCCGCCTGTCCATACGTACACGTCACCCTGGTGAGCCGACTTCTCGATCGTGATCTCACGTGACTGGATGAGCGTGCGTACGGCGTCGCCGAGGCGAGCCGCATTTACGCCGCGTGATGACAGCCGCCGCAGCAACTTGTAGTGGTGGATCGAGCGGTCCTTCTTGACGTTGCGCCTAACGAGGTCGACGCTGACGGTTTCGGGCGTTTGTGATGCGAGATCCAGCAACGACGGCAGCGCACGGTGGGCCTCGCTGACGAGTCGCTGCGCCGCAATAACGTGACGTGCCTCAATAACGAGGTTCTGGCACTCCGACAGCGACAGCAGCATGGCGATCTTCAGCGCCAGGATGTCGTCGCGCATCCATGCCGCCATGAGCGCGTCCTCACGCTCGGTTGGCCGGTTCATGTACCACTGAGTACGGATCGTGTGTGCCTCGGCGGTGATGGTGAACTCGCCTTGCAGCATGGTGTAGATGGCGCACTGGTCGGTGAGCCACGATTTCACTTCGTCATAATCGCCTGGATAAGTCTCGTTGGCAATACGATTATCACTATCGTAATCAGCAGACACGAGTACACAACGAGCCAGAAAACCGCTATCGATTGCGCTGCGCGGGACGGATTCGATAAGCCATGCAGCCGTACTTCCTCCAATCCAGTTAACACACGGTTCATTGACTGCCACATAGCCGCTCGTGCGCGTTCCTTGTTCAAGGACGTCACCTCCTTCGTACAGTTGTGTCATCAGGCGAATGAACTTGTTCGCCATGATACCGGTGTCGACGCTCAACGACACCTCCTTCGTGACGAGATAGATCTTCGACGACATGACGTCGTCACCCCAACGGTTCTTGTGCTTCGTACCTAACCAATCGACCAGCTTCGGCGCGGTAATCATACCGTCGTACATGTTCACGATGGCGAGGTCGCGGATCAGCTCGACGCCGACGTGGATCGCGCTGCCCTTGCTGTTGCCCGACGGNCCGATGAGCACNGTNTANAGGTTCGGCGTNACGANNCGCTTGCGTTTCGTCAGCCACACGCGGTCGCCGACGCACGCAGCNATCAACGACAGCGCGGTCCACCGNTGATACACCGTCGGGATCTCGCTGCGACCNNCNTGNTGCAGNTACAGCGTCAGGAAGTCGGTNGTCGTGTCGAGGGCGTACTTCGTCGTCATGGTGGGCGTCGCTATGTCGTCGGCTCATCGGCGTAGTACACGGCGAGCCGTCGTTCGGCAATGTCGTAGCTGTGGCGGTCGCTGTCGATGCCGATGAACGGTGCTGTCGACGGCGTCATCAACGGCGACTCCCGTACAGGCCGTCGTAGACGCTGTACGCCACGTCGACGAACTCGCGCTGCGACGGCAACCGCTTGAACTCGTGCTCCATCGTCCATGACGCACCTAGACTGAACTCGCACGGTATCGATAGGGGTACGCCGTCGTAGTCACGACTGCGCTCCAGCGACGTACGTAGCGCCCCGACCAGCGGCCACACGTACCACGGCGGCGCCGAGATCAACAGGCTGTCATGGCCGTCCTGGTTGATGCGTACGCGTGGCGCCTTCGCCGACGAGTACGTGAGTGTGGCGATATACCGGTGTGCCACGATGAGGCCCCACACGCTCATGAGATCGCCGATGTCGCTCTGCGGCAGGTAGGCGTACGCGCGCCGATACAGCTCGTCGTCCATGCGCTCGTGTTCGTAGTTGATGGTGCGGCCCCACGAGTTCGTCAGGCGCCGGTGCCGTAGTATCGATTGGCGTATGCGTCGCTGCCAGTCGACGACTTCAGGCTCGCGCACGGCAACGATCATGCTGTCACATTCCTCTGGCGTGAACGTGTAGCCCTCGCGTAGGAGTTCGTCGCTGAGGCGCTGGCCGTGCATGTCGTAGTTGCTGGCGTGCTTCGTGCGCTTGCCGATGTAGCGCTGGTCCTTCGTTACCGCAAGCGGATCGCACCGAAATATCGTAGCAGCCGCCAGACGATGAAAGTCAATCTCCCACGGTGGGAGCCGCGCCATCTTGATGAGTCGAGCCGACTTCGTACGTACCTTGACGTCGCGATCCTCGGCCAGTGACAGGTCGACGCCAAGGAAGACGCAGCCCTCGTCAGGGATGAACTGATCGCGTGCCTCACGGTCGATGTTTTGCGCATTGCTGCCACCGTCGAGTGGGTGCCCCGACGAGCGTAGGCGTCCGGTGTCCGCGTAGGGCGCGTACGATGAACGGAAGCGTCCGTCAGCGTCGATACGTGTCATGATGCGCTGTCGTTCACTATTATATCAATCTGGCCGAAGTCCTCTAAAATGTCGGTATGATCGAGACTTTTAGTGTTTACGTAATGGATCGTGTATCGTAACCGTCGTATCTCAAGGATCAGTTGTTTCGCCAGTTCATCGGACATCATTACCTCCTTGCCTCAGCTCGCCGTGCCGTACCAGGCCAGACACGACCTCGCCGGACCAAGCCTTGCCGTACCTCGCCATACCATACCTAGCCGCACCTTAGCCATTTTGTTACGATGAACCGCCCGAACGGGCCTTTCTTCTCTGGTCTAAAGTCGAGTAAGCCGACACGCGCGCCGGTGTTATCGACGATTTTGCGCAGTTCGTCATTCGACAGTAATGTATCGTCCCATTCGAGATTGAACGTAACTTTCCATTCATCGATACGCGGCCTGTGCCTAACAATCCGTCCCTTCGTTACCGGTACGACGACGGCTCGGCTGTCGATGACGTATTGTGTCATGCCGAGGTCGACGTACTCCGGTGTTACGAGTAAGCACGCCGCTGCCGGTTTTGACATCGTCGCGCGTCCTTTCCCTTTGACGAACGCCGCACCACCGATGAGTGCACGTTGGATCGCCGTACCAGGGATATACAGCATACGCGAATCGTCTGGAACACGGTACGCTGATATCTCGGCTTGATCTACTTTTGACATTTTTTCGATAGCTTCGATTGGTTCAAGAGGAAATCGGTGCATTAACAGCGCCGATAATCCTTGAATCTCGATATTCGTTTTTTGTATACCCATAGCCTTACCTCCTTGTTCAGTAGTTTGTAGACACGTTACCGATCGTCGTCGTCAGGCGTAGAACGTCATGAGCTGATACTTGCGCCGGTGTTGCAATATCGCCTCGCCGACTTCGCCGAACTTCTTGCCGTAGCGCAGCATCAACCGACGGATGGCGATCTCGTCGGCGGTCGGCGTGCGTACTGGTGCGTTGCCCTTGCGCTTACGTAGGCGTGTCTGCTTGGCGAGCCGCAGGTCGTCGTAGCAGTAGCTCATGATCTTGCGCGACGACAACGTGCGTGCGCCGTACAGCCGTTTGCCGGTCATGCGTGTGAGGTCGTCTTGGATCGCGATGCAGTCCGCTTGCAGCCGGTTGTAGGCGCGTCGGCGTCGCTGGTCGTCGGTGTTGATGCCATGTAGCATGATATCGAGCAACGGCGTGAAGATGTCGCGGTAGTGGTCATCGTAGAACTGGAGCATGTCGCGTTCGCTGATGATCGCATGGAACGTGTCATAGAGTTCGCGTGTGACCGCCGCATCGATGCCGTTGTATGTCCACAGCGCTTCGATGTTGTTGGCGTACTTCGCCATCTCTTGCGGTGACTTCGCCTCGTCCTTCCAGTACTGCTGGCGCGTGTACACCGACGCTATGTACTGTAATGTGTGCGGCGCGTTCGGGTCAATCACGTGGTGCATCGCTAGCGTGTCCCAATCGAGGTGCGCGATCGCGATGTCGTGCAGGCGGCGCAGCACGTAGGCGTCGCTGTGGCCGTGTTGCAGCACCTTCGGGATGTCGTTGCCGCACATGTAGGCGATCCAGGCCATCGCGTCGGCGAGGCGGCGCTTCGACTTCCAGTAGTCCAGCGTCGTCGGGACCGTCATGCTGAACGACGGCGTGGCGGCAAACCCGACGCACAGCAGGGGGCCGCCTGGCACCCATTCGCAGTCGATGGCGAGCCGCACACGCTGCCGCTTACGCGTGCTCGTCGTTGGGAGCACGTCGTCGGCGTACCACTTGAGGTCGTCCAGCGTCGGCCTGATGAAGTGCTCACGCTGTGGTAGTCGTAGGTCACGGTGCTTCGCGTCGGCTGCGATACGCTGCCAGTCGGCGACGCACACCTTAGCGTACATGGGCTGGCGGAACGTGGCGGCTGGATGGATCGTCGGTATCACTTTGAGCCGACGGCCACGTCGATCGACGTACTCGTAGATGCTGCCACGGTGCGCCTCGATGCCAGGGATGGTTGTGCCATCGCGTCGGCGGTACGGCTCCCACGGATACTTGGACTTGCCGGTGAGCGCGCGCAGGGCCACGTTACCAGTCGGCACAATCACGTAGGGGTCGTCGAGCGCGGCGATGCGGTCGTGGAGGTCGTTGGCCCACGGTTCGACGTCGCGCTGGCCGACGCTGGCGATCATGCTCACGTGCGGGAACACATTATCGATCCAGAAGTCGGCGCGTGTCAGGCCAGCGGCGTACCACCAGCGGTCGAGTAATGCGCCCGACGGACCGGCGAACGGGCGACCGGCGACGTCTTCGTGGCGCCAGGGCGACTCGCCGATCAGCGCTATGCGCGCCGACGTGCTGCCTGCCGCAGGTATGAAGCGACCGTAGGCCACGGCGCTATGCTGTCAGGCCGACCTTGACGTCGCCGTCGTCGCTGCCACCGCTGTCGACGTCGTGTAGCGTGATGATGCGGCGCTCGAACAGGTGCCAGATAAGGTGTCCCTGCTGTGTCTGGAACGTGCCGACGTAGGCCAGGTCGTCGATGTCGGCGAGGTCATGGCCGGTGCCGCGCACCACGAACTCGCGCAGCACCAGCGGTGCGTCCTCGTCGATGACGGCCCACAGGCACGGTTGCTCGCGTTGGGTGTCGACGGTCAGGATGCGTGCGCCCTTGGGCATCATGATCGTGAGTGTGTCGCTGATGTTGACCGGAAACTTCCATATCGTAGTCATGGTTATCGTCCCTTTCGTTTGTTGCGTACGTCATGTGCGTCGTGTGCGTCGTGTGCGTTGCGTACGGTGCCATGATGAGCGCTGTCGCGACGTCCGACGCCTGATACCGTTGTGCGTGGTGCGACGGCAACGTCGGCGAGCACCGCACGGCGCGCCGAACCGGCATCGATGTTGAGCGTGTCGCAGATCCAATGGAACGACATCGGGCCGTCGGCGCCGCTGTTGAACCAGCGTATCGCGTCATCGTGCCAACGTTGCGACGCGGGCGTGGGAGCGAATCGCACGTCGTCCCACGCCTGTTCCAATATGCGTCGTATCAGGATCGTCTCGCCGGTTTCGGTCATGGTTGTCGGGCCGTCGGCGCGCCGTCACGATGGCGTCACTCCTGCTCGGCGTCGTTGTGCTCGGCGTAATGCGCGGCAAACTCGTCGCGCGGGACCTCCGCTTCGGGATCGCACTGCTTGCACGTCACCGTTGCCGCTTTGGCAGCCCGCCGTACTGGAGCGGTTCGTGACGCCGACGGGGCGGCGGTGGGACGACGTGATGGCGTGGCAGGGCGGGCGGCCACCGGTGCCGCTGCCGTACGCGGTGCCGTCGGACGTGTCGGCGCTGGCAGCGCTGTCGTGGCTTTGCCGACTTCGCGTTCGCCAGGCTTGTAGACGCGGTTGATACGGTTGCGCTTGCGTCCCTTGAACTGTGCGTTGTTACTGCCGTCGTCGGTTTCCTCGGTGACGTCGAGCAACACCTGCTGACTGACGACCTCGGCCAAGATGTCGTCTTCGTCGTCGGACTGGACGCCCGCCGCCTTCAGGACCGCTTCCCACCGGCGCGCGCCGACGGACGCTTTCCATGTTTCGGGGTCGTTCGCTTCAAGATCGTCGTTGGTGCCGATGGTGTAGTTGTCGAACAGTGGTAGTCCGGCGTGGGCTGTCGGCTCGGCGATGCGGAACGTCGCCGTGTACATGAGGCAACCGGCGGGTAGCTTGGCGTTCGGGTTGTTCGCTGTTGGACCTTTCGTCTCGCTGCGCTCCATCGTCTCGACGCTGGCGAGATACATGTTCGTGGGCACGAGGACTGACTCTGGTATTACGTCGCGTGGTATGCGTACACCCATGATGCGTTCTCCTTGGCGACGGCGTGTCTGGCTCGTCGCGGGTTAGGGAGGCACGCCAACGTGGCGGCGCGCCTTCGTGTTGGTGGTTCGGTGGCGGCGACAGCGACGACGGCTAGGCTGCGTCGATGCCGGTGCTCGGATCGTCAGCGACGACGGCGCGTGGCACGCGGCGGGTCGACGGCTTCGCGGCGGCTGTCGTCGTACGTGCTGACGGCGCGGTGCGGCGGCGCCGCTTCGTCGGTGCGGCGTGTCGACGACGTGGTCGGCGCAGCAGGCCGGACGCGCGAACCGCCTCGACGACGCGTTCGCCGATCGCGGCCAGCTTCGTCACGTCGCTGATACTGGTGTTCGGTTTAGCCATAGTTATCACCTCCTTTCGTTGGCAGTGGTAATGGTCGTGGTGACGGCGCTAGGCCAGCGGTGCCAGCGCCTCGTCGACGAACGTCATCAACGTGCGGCGGTCGTGGAACTCGTACGTGGACGTCTGTGGTACTGATCGGGTGCCGTCGCCCTCGACGTTGACGTACTTCGTGACCGTACGATAGGCTGGCCCTGATTCGTCGATGTCGATCACGATGCGCTGGATGATTTGTGCCATGTGCGTTAGCTCCTTTCGCGTGCTGTCGTCAACGAGATCGTTTTGTAGACCTCGCCGAAGCCGTTAGCCGATGCGATGAGGTTGCCTGTCGGGTACTCGACGTTCATCGACTCACCCTCGCCAACTTCCTTGCCGACGAGCCATATTGCGAAAACCAGATGTCGTTGCTTGCGACCGTCTCCGGCCCATTGAGAGGTGATGATACCGACGGCGCGGTGCAGCGCGGCCAGGCGCTCGAACTCGGCGAACAGCTCGCGCTCGTTTTGGACCCAGACGGTCAGGCGATAGATGGGGCACTTTGTCGGCATCGATGGTGTTACCTGGCGAGATCGAGTTCGAGAATGTTCATACTATTTTTTGCCTCTAGGCAAAGGCACAATACGTGGTTTAGGAATTAGCCGATCCGCGTAAGATCTAGGTGGCGGAACCTTGTTCGGTTTAGTCTTATCTTTCATAAATTCTTCTATTATATGCCATGAGTCATTTCTAGCAAAACTAGAACTATCTACAGAGTCAGCTCCCATTTTATAGGCATCTTCTAAGTATTTAAGTGTCCCGCATCGTCCAATATGACAATGTTTTCCATTGTTGTGAGAAAAATTTACCCAATCCTTAGCCGTCTTCCATTTCCAGTCAGCCGTACCGCCTACGAAAATTGTTGTGAAATGATTTAATACATATGAGTTTATGTCTTGTAGCGTTATCCCATCTTGTACTGCGAGTGCTAACCTCGCCCCTTTAAGCTCGCTCGTTGCCCAGGCCATAGATAATTCTAAAGACTCTTGACCTTTCCCAACCATATCTGGAGCAACTATCCATTCTACTTTAATCCCTGCTTTATGCGCATCAATTATATGCTTACGAAATACGCTCGATAAAAACGGAAAGCCGCGTGACCAGAAAGAAAATGCTCCATTATCTAACGCTACACGGTATACGTCTTTGTATCCTTTCATTCCTCGTCCTATCGAAGCTAAAATACCTAAGCCTAGTTCTTTTACTTTTTCTAGTTTCTCTCCGCCTGCGTGAGCGGTATATATTACCAATTTTCAGGATCTCCTTCGTACCCACACGAGGCAGTACAAGTTTCTCTGATATTTACTCGTTTAAGCCCAGGCAATTCTGCATTGATATTTATCCATAGCCAGTAAGCTAGGTTCTCTGCTGTAGGATTTTCTAATCCTTCTATTTCGTTTAAATAGTAGTGATCTAGTCTATCAATTACTGGATCAACAACCTTACTAATATCGTTATAATCAAAAAAAATGCCGGTGTGTTTGTCTACTAACCCTTCTAAAGTTATAGTAATAAGATAACTGTGTCCATGTAACCTATAACACTTGTTATCTGGTGAAATGTTAGGTAGTCGATGAGCAGCCTCAAAGTGAAAGTCCTTGGAGATGTCAACGATCATTACATTTCCTCCTGAATTGCCTTGAGTATTCGGCGTTCCTTACTTGACGACTAGCGTTGTTACACTCATTAGTATCGTATTCCTCGTTACCATGCTCAGCCCAAAACCACTTATCACACCATTGACACGACTTTACTTTCGGTAGTTTTCCCGTAGCGTGTAAGTGTAATAGAAATTCATTAAGTGTAGGCATAAAGTTAGGTTTCCAGTAAACTATAGGCAACATCAGTAAACTCCTTCTCTGACGGTAGCCTTTTAAACTCGTGATCCATAGCCCATGTCCTGCCTAACCCAACCTCGCAGAACATAGACAACTCTACCCCATCGTACACTCTGGTAATGCTTAAGGAATTAACCAAAAACGAAGCTACGTAGTACGCCCACTCAGGAGGCACAGACACTAAAAGAGAGTCATGGTTGTCCTGGTTAATCACAGTAGGCCCTAGATCTACCTCTTGTATATGATCGTCCAACGCTATCAACCCTATTGGACGTGGGTCGGCTCGAACACCACGACCTCACGTGCTGGCACACGAACGTCTGCGCCTACGAGTATCATACCGATGTTGAACGGGTGCAGCGGTGTCGCGTGGCCGTCCAACTGGATGACGACTTCGAGGTTGCCGCCGAGCGGTGCCAGTCGGCGGCGTACGTCTGTCACGGTCCAGGGGTGTGCTAACCTTTTCGTATAGTGTAATAATGTTCATACTATTTTTTGCCTCTAGGCAAAGGCACAATACGTGGTTTAGGAATTAGCCGATCCGCGTAAGATCTAGGTGGCGG
>NZER01000005.1 GCA_002690445.1 Candidatus Pacearchaeota archaeon | reverse complement strand
TCCTCTCGTTTTCGTCGTCTACGAGGTAACCTAGCCATTACCCAGTACCACCATCACCGTTCCCGTTACCTGCGTCCGACTGCAAAACATCCTTAGCCAGAGCTATGATTCCTGCAATACAGCCAACTGCGATCTCATTAAGATCATGTTGAATACCCAAAATCATGCCCGCTCCCAAAACACAAAGGGCTAGAAATATCTGGGGTCGAATTTTTCCAAGGAAAAATGTCAAGTTTTTCATCTAACTTTTCTCCTTCCTCTCCTTGTTCCTACAGACATAGCACAACTTGTCTCCGCTCTTAATACGGAGCTTTGAGCCACAGCTACACTTTGTCCAATGCCTTCTTGCCATTACCTACCTACTAAAAATGGGGTAGCCAAATCGACTACCCCATTAAATGGATCAAAAAATGGAATGATCGAGCTGACTCGTATCACCACCGAAACTATTCAGTTATAAAAGGATCTAATACCCTACTGCCATAATCCTAAACTTGGTATCAGCTACGTTTGCCGTTGTTGTAGTAGACGGTCCTGCACTTCCAGCATCCCGTGTATACACAAATTTCTCATTCACGTAGTCATACGTAATACCGTATCCAGTATCTCCAGCCGTAGTTGCGGTTCCAGTGCTGCTAAGAGTCACAGGATTTCCACAAAGAACAATGTCAAAGCCTCTAAGACCTAGAACAGATGGAGCATAAGCATCACCTGTAGCTACAGCACTTCCTGCTGCGACTACGTCGGCAGTGACTATTCTCTTGTTACCAAAAACAGACTCATGGATTATTGTTGTTGTAAATGTTGCCATTATCTAAGTACTCCTTTCCTGCCGCTTCCACCATTACCAACCTCTCTAAGGTTTCCCTCAGATACTTGCGACAAGAAAAAAACTAATCGGGGCAGGGAGGTGCGAATGCACCCCCATACCCCTATCTATTAATACGACTAAGCGCTCAGATCTGTGATCTTCGCGTGCGCATCTATAC
Source organism: Candidatus Pacearchaeota archaeon (assembly GCA_002690445.1). The sequence continues at coordinate 23,493 of NZER01000005.1, read as the reverse complement.
GAAGTGCTCGTAATTCACCAATGGTGTAAAACAGGCCCCTCAGTACAAAAGCGTTGGCTTGGAAGAAGTCCCTGTTGTCGATGTACTGCGTGGGAGCAGCTATAGCGAGTTCCAAGTACCTTGTATCCAGCACATACACATTCGAACCAAGTTCTGCATCAGCCGATGTAAACGAAGTCGGGCAATCCGGATCTACGATGACAGGAATTCCACGATAGGTTGCTACTTGGAATCCAGCATGCGAGCCGGGAAGCGTAGACTCGTCGCCAACTTTTACGACGAATTCGCCCCAGTCCATATATCTCTGCTGAGCCTGAAGTAGGCTAGAGAGACGATCAAACTGATCATAACCCATAAGGATTACGTCAGGGTCTGCACCGTTTACACGGACTTCCCTAATTGCTTGATCAAGGAGTGAAAGCGTTAGATTTCTGCCAGTACCGCTGTTATGAAGAACAGTGGCAGCAGCAGCATAACCATTAGCGGCGCGAGTTGTTTGATTATAAACATCTGCGCCATTAGTTACCGTAACGCCGCCTTTAATAACACCGTCTTGGTTGACGACGTCATCAATGGAAGTAAATCCTGCACGGCTCTTAACATAAACGATAGCGCCGTCTGTCAAAGAAGCGCCGCCAGTCCAAGTGGCGTCGTCTTGAGCATCCTGCCCTGCATATGTTTGAGCGGTATCCCCTGCGGTGGTCTCACCAAAGGTGTCGCCAATCCTCAGAGTACCTGACGAATTCAGGATCTCACCAGTACCAGAAGCACCAGCGGTTGTAGCGATTGTCTCTGATCGGAGAAGAAGTTCGGCATTTATTTCTTTGATGTGGTCCCTCGCAGCAGCTTCCTGCTCAACCGCAAGGTTGTCACCCATGCCGCCTTCTAGCCCGGACATAATCTGGGACTTGAGGCTTACACCGAAGTCAGTTGCCATAATCCTCGGTGCTGAGTCAACGTTTTGATACGCCGACACATCGATAGTTGGTATTGAACCAACTTCTGTAACAGGTCGTGAGCGATTCGATCCTCTGTCGGAACGAATACGCCAACCAGTTGTGGGACCCCACTGGACCTTCCGAAGAATGTTCCAGAGTCGCGTTTGGTTGTTTAGAGCATCCCAGACTTTGCGTCCGTATGTTGCCGTAAAGACATCGCTAACTTGCAGATAAGTCTGCTTAGCGAAGTATCCCGGTGGCATCATGCTAGAGCGGAGATTTCTCTCTGCCGACGCAATGTACTGTGCGATGCTAAGGTCTGACTGTTGAGTCATTAGCTAGCACCTCCCTTCCCATTGCGGGGATAGTAGTACAAAGTCTGTGGAGTAAGCTCACCAGACTGATTTCGCATGCCATTGACACGCTTAAATGTGCTGCGGAAGTCTTGAGGATCGTCGCTACCAAGAATCTGCTCAATATCATTAGAGAACTGATCTTGTACCGCATCCATATCAGTGGCATCGGTCTTTGCAAAAGACTCGCCCTCAACACCAATCCGCTGATCAGGCATTACAGTATTTTCAACTGCTACCGGATCATTACCAAGTATGCTGCTGTCAGTTCGGGTCTGAACATCAGAACGTGTTGGCTGAAGACCGTAGCCTTTTAGCCCACTCTGGATTCCGGCCTTTACCTGCTTAGGCATGCTTTTCTTGAGAGATCCAAGCTCTTTCCGAATATCGGAAAGTTCTTTCTTCTCGGCGGAACGAGCAACCATCAAATTTTTGATGTCTTTAAGAATTGCAGTTACATCCATGCCGTCACCAGACATTTGCATGGGGTATCCACCTTTCTCCATGTCCTCATCCTCGTCGATATCTTCTAGCTCTTCATCCTCTTCTTCGTCGTTCTTCATCATATCTTCATGATGCTTCTCGACATCCTCTCCGGCATCGTCGTCTTCTTCGATGTCGAAGTCTTCCTCTTCTTCGTCGTCTTGCATTTCAAGACCACGACCTTGAGGTATTCTTCCCCCTTCACCGGGGTAAGAATAACCCGCATTATCGCCACGAGAACCTGTTTGCTGAACAGAGTCGCCATCAACGAAGTGTTTAGCAAAATCCGCCAAGATCTTTGTCAATTCAGACTTATGGATGTAAGCATCCTCGCCCTGTGACGCGTTCTTAGTGGAGTTGCTACCCGATGATCCGTACTCGGCTCGGCCTTCAGACTCACCGCCCGTAATGGGGTTGAGCTTGTCTTGCCAGTCCGCAGGCAAATCTTTTGCAGAAGCATCTTCGCCTCGGACATGTGGCGGATAATTTACGCCATATTCCTTAACGATGTACTCCCGAAGTGCCTTTAGGATAGGCAAAAGTTCTGGCTGAGTCGTTGCCATACACCTTCCCTCCTACTTAAAGTTGAAACCAATTTATAGAAAAATATTACAGATGTAAAGAGTTCTCAGAGTTTTTACCAGAATTTGGTAAAAAACATTTAGACCTTCAATTTCAAATTTGAATCGTACTCAACATGATCGCCCACATAACAATCGGGGCAGAGCGCAGGATCAGGTTTCTGAACTATATCTGTAATATACGATTTCTGATTCATAGGCTGTACACAAAGAGTTACTTCATATATGTCTAGATCAGTTACTTCCGTCCAACATTTACCATGATCACATTTGATTTCTTTCTCTTTAGCATTTCCTGCTATTGAAAAACCGCGCATATTTCCTTTCATAACTTCTGCCATTGCTTTTCTGGCAACATCCAAATCTGTTCTGAACGCGGCTACTACAAACAATCCTTCAGGTCTTACTTCAGTTCTCCAGATCCTTCCATCTTTATCTACAAATTTATCTAATATCTGNCCAACCTGAATACCTGAATGAAAGATATTCATATTGGCATATTCAGGATTCGCCATAAATCGTTTAAGCGCACGCTGCATNCCAGCNACNCTTATTCGNTGNCCTTCCTGATCTACTACATAGTAGTTACCCCATCCAGCAACAACTAAAGATCGTCCTGTATCCATCTTCTGGATAGCATTATTGTCTAAGATCTTAAATTCGTCAGACCTTCCAAGGGTTGACAGAGTGTCTGTACTCTTAATAAAAGGAGACTGAATATCTTGTGCCACTTGGGATAATAAAGACATCGACAAGTTTGTATACTGCTCTGCCGCAGGATCATTTGTACGAACAGTATGAGAGTCTTCGTCTATAAACCGCTGTGCTACTCGTTGGTGCGCAGGGTTCTGAACATGTTTATTTTCTTCTACCTGTGGCTTGTAAGTCTCATTTCTGTCGGCAATTACATAGCTACTAACACCATCACCAATAGGCCGCTGATGAGGCTCCATGTAACGAGCTTCAGAATAATCTACTGATTCTTTAGATCGTGTAGTTTCGCCATCGCCAGCTTGATGCTTTACCTCTGTTCGGTTATTTCTTGGTACGCCAGCATTAGGATCAGTTGGATTCGCTAGTTGCGATATACCTGCCATAGTTCCATAAACTTCGGCTTCTTTCTCTAAATTTCTATCTACAGAAGTTAAACCACGATCAGACCCATCATCAAGAACTTCTTCTATATCTACTCCAGCATCTTCGATTTCTTTACTGATACCCTTTCTTTTAGGCATCAGAGATGAGTCGAACTCAGAAGGACCGCCCATACCACCGCCACCATGAGTAGCCGTATGAGTAGCATCAGAGCCAGAACTTCCACCAGACGTCATCGCAGTACCGCCTCCACCACCATCTCCGCCAAAGCCCCCACCACCACCAGCAGCACCGCCGCCTCCACCGCCTTCCTTATGTACCACCTCAAGTCGTGAGTCGTAATATGCTGGTTTTGAATTCCCTTCAGCAGATGGAAGAGGTGTGTCATCTGACGTAACCATAGCAATACTGCCATCACCGCCTCCTTCAACACCTTCCGCACCAGTTCCTTGGACGGCATGAGGCTGTGCACCAGTACGTTTCTTTTCTTTCTCAGGAAGATCTATAACCGCGCCAGAGCTAAATGCTTGGGAACCTTCTGTCTCAGCAGTAGCTAAGGCATGACGTCCATCCTGATCAGGATCGATAGGCTCCTCCCACTCCTTACCGCCACCAGTCATCATCTCGTGAGCTTTTAAAACAAGTTGTTCTATCTCTTTATCATTCTGATAAAACTCTTCGGCCTTCGTTAAGATCTTTTGAAGTTTCTTACCTTCATCAATCTTTTGACGAATGATCTTAATATCATCTAACTGTCCTTCTTTAACTCGTTCTTCTTCCTGCCGTGAAGGAATTCCGGCCCGTCTCTTTAAATCATCTCGATACCGCTGCTCTGCTGAAGGCTCTAGATTTATCTGTTGCTCATTAAAACGTCTATCATGCTGCATCTCACCTTGATTAACAGTCTCTGATGCAGGAGTTATAGCAACAGTATTATCGAACTTATGGATATAAGGATCGTCTCCCGGCTCTCGTTCCTTAATCGCATCATCTTCTGTCTCTTCTGGAAGCAGCATATTGGGATGCTCAACTAAAAACTCTTCCCAAGAAACTCCAGCATCCTCTAACTGTTGTAACTGCGATTGACTAACCTTATGTCCGGGTCTTGTAGACCGAACACCTTTAGGACTTTGCACCGTACCCATCTGCCTAACCGCATTGACCTCAGCCACAGACTGAAAAGGATCGGCAATATCCATTGGTCCGGGTAACGCAGTCGGCGCTCCCATATCTTTTAAAGAATAGCCTTCGTCTTCTAAAGATTTAACAAAAGAATCAGTCTCAATATTCGCCAAACGTTTCTGTATGTCTGCATATATGTCTTGATATCTACTAAATTCAAAATCTTTAAGACTTCTAGAAAGCATTGAATGTCCTAATTGTGAGAGTGCGTCGCGCACATGCTCATTTCTGGACTGCAATACCTCTCTTAATGTGGCAAAACTAGGATCAACATTGTTCTGTCGATCTGTATATGCATCAATAATGGCCTTGTAATACATATGAGCAGCTTTAGCCGCATCATCTCCGGCATAAAGATTCAAACTGTTACGACGAACAAAAAAGACACCGTCTTTATTTACAAACTCTACGAAAACATCCGCATCTCTATAGAGACTAATAACGTTCTCGTCGCTAGTGACGTTCTTTATGATGAGATCTAGCTCATCTAATGCGTCTATTGGATCTTTATTCGTCATTCTACAAACTGTAGCCTAGTGTGAATGTGGTCAAGTTCCGCCATCATTAGAAAGTCCTAAACCTGACATCGGAGCGGCACTAACATTGTCTGGAATTCCTGCATCTCCAGAAGGACCAACACCGCTTGTGTCAGGCTGTCGTTTATACTCCGTCTCCTCATCATCAGCAATCTCTTCTCTCATAATTACATTAGGACGTCTCGCCGCACGAGCCATNGGNCCAGTCTCAGCAGGAGANTCTAGATCCTTTCTATCTTCTTCTAAGGTCTCTTTTTCATCTTCTTCGAGATCTTCTACAGNATCCTCATCAACATTCTCAGTGTAGATAAGATCATCTACCTTCTCAACNCCATGATGAGTTTTTTCCAAGATATCAAGATCCATACCTTTATCTACCAGAGGAAGCACATTAGCAACGTGCATCGCAGTAAACGTAAATTCATCAGTAAAATCAGTACACAACTGCTCAGAAAGCTGTCCAATCATATAGTGAGCAGCAGCTATGGCTCGAACCATTTCTTCTACTTCATTAGTATTAACACTTCCTTTGTCTAGAAACTTTTTCTCCATTCCTAAAAATCTATCTGTCTCTTTCGCGGCTTTTACTATTAGTGCTTGAGTATCTGTTACAGAATCACATTCGCATGCAAGAACACTCTCAAAGGCCGATACCGCTCCCGGACAGATATCAAAGTTCTTAGTGTCGTAGCTTAATACGGAGATGTTTACACCACCCGCTGAAGTGTCAGAGCCAGTAGTCTTTTCAATAAAATCTGCTGCATTAAATTCGTCTGGATAGTAATAAAGGAAAGCAGCAAAAGCGGAAGGTTCTGTTACACCTTCAATAGTTTTTGCCAGAGTTATGGCACTAGTCCACCATTCTTCCGAAGGTCGCTTACTATCAGTCAAAAGTCGCTTAAGTAGAGTTCCGTCTGATATATCATCAAGCGCCACAGCATCAGAAATACCAAAAGACTTGCGTATATAAGAAGGATCAGTAAAAACTGCTTCTTCTAGCTCTGCCTGAATGTTCTCAATCCCCAGTAGAGCTTTTTGCAGTGCTAACACACTTTCTGCTTTCTCTAAAGATTCGGTATCAGGCTCCTTCTCAGCTTTTCGACGAAGAAATGGCATGGCAACGGTAGCATCTTCATCGCGCCGACCCATCTCAGGAGGTAAGTTTGTCTTAGATTTAGATTTTTGTGCATCCTTAGATGCTTGAATAGGAACGTCAGCCTCTTCTGCAACAGTAGTGAGCGCGTCTTCTGAAGTCGGCGAAGGAAGTCCGCCAGCACCTGCAGTAGCCAAAGTACTTTGATTTATGGCACTAAACTCTTCATTAGCAGCAAGAGGAGCATCTTGCTTTTGTATATCATCGCCTTCCAAGCTGTCTATGGCGTCGGTAAGCCATGACATGACCATATGAGCATCAGATTCCTTCATATTGTCTACTTTATGTTTCTGAAGAGTCATACTCCACCTCATCTGGTCGGGAAACTATAAGGGCAGGCTCATATAAGTTAGAGAGGTAATACATTCTTGCGGCAGAAGGTTCTCGCCCAGACATAAGTTTATATAACGTGAAAAGGTCATCATCTACCAACTCTAAAATACTATTATCAACAGCAATCCATTTGTTTGGAAAATTCTCTGCAAACTCTTGACGATTACCTAATATCCATTGAATATTCTTTTCTCGTGCTTTACGTATATCATCCATTGCCCTAATTCTCCTCGCCTTAGCTAAAACCATTTCCTACCTTCCCTTTATAAACGAATCAATAGCTTTTACCACACCTTGCGCTCTTTGTGCTATATCACTCTCCGCTGCTGAAACGGCTTGTGCCGCTACTGGCGGTAAGTCTTGCATCTCCTTACTAGCAAAATCTTCAAGTTGATCTTCGGTCATGTCATACATCGAACGTGATGCGCCTCCAAGACCTTTTGAAGATCCTTTACGCTTTGCCGCTAATGCTGCACCCGCTGCTCTACGCTGTGCTTCTGACTGTGCGGGCATTACTATCCTGTTCTTTTTTCTTCAGACCGCTGCTGTCGAGGTTTCGGACCAGATTTCTTTAAGAAATCATTAATAGCATTAGTAATTTTTTGCTCAACAGTCTCAGGAACTATCGATGGCTCAAGAATTTGATCATGCAACTGAGGATCATTACTTAAGGAACCGATCTCCTGATATAGCCCTGTAACACGTAACGGAGCACCATCACGATGCTCTCCAATTGTTACTTTTACATCAGGAACTTCAGGAAAATCTGGTCTGTTAAATCCCGGCATAACGACACCCTCCCAGTAATTTCTATTATGTTACATTATTATCGCGGGTACTTAAAAGTCTCCTGTTTGCGTTCCAGACCCATACTTACAAGCTCATCTTTTAAGCCATCTGTAACGTTATATATAGTTCGGCGCATCAACTGTCTAATAGGATCTCTTTGTTCCTTGTTTGGGACTAAACCTTCTAAAATAAGCATGCACTCACGTACTAAGTTCGACATACGTTTATCATAAGTCTCTTCCCAGCCAAGATTATCTGCCATAACCTGTACCTTTAAAAAATCAATCTGTAAATTGACACGTTGCCTAGCCTTTCGCCAAGTATACCTGAAATATGTTTGATGTAAAACAGATTTCTAAACGGTAAGTACTACCTAGACATGCACTCAGCAGAACAAAAAATATCGGGCCAATCTTCTTCAGAGCAGTCACTGCAAACAGGAATTTCGCAAGTTCCACATGACTCAATATCGTCGCCTGAACGACTACACAAAGAACAGGAATCATCACTGCTAACTATTCCTACCATGTTTACTCCTACGTACAAAATAAGAAGTGCTGCCTACTACTTTAGTCCAATAGGGTAACAGTCTTCCATATAGTTTATAGGCAAGATTACGTATGTGAAGGCATCTTATAGGAGTGGAACAATCAATATGTTCGACAACTAGTCGCTGATTTTGATCTAAATTTGCCAATAATCCATAAGTAAGCTCTGAAGATGGATCAGCAACAGAGTACGAAATATCATCATATCGCTCATAGAATGGACGATTTTTATGAATATTTCGATTAACACAGCCCCGACAAAGCGTTCTATGGGGTCTAATCTTCTTAGCGCAAGCTAAACAACAGTGATCCGGCAACCGGAGGGTGAACCACAGATCGCCAGACTTATGATGAAAAGTATAGAATCTAGCGCCTTCCCATGTCTCAAATTTAAAACGAATTCGATCTGATATTACGCAATGTTTAACAGGATTCTTTATACCTTTATATCCATGCCAAAAATATGAATCGTGCGTAATAACATGAAGACCCTCATTGAGGGTCTTCATAAATGCTTTCCATTGTTTATTGGTCTGTATTTCTACGTGATGTACATCAGGATTACGAGTTACATCACTCATGCGAATCGATTTCACATTAGAGAACTCCGGGATTTCGGCTTTCAATATATGCTATCTGATTACGAAACGCATCAACAGCAGCTTGAACAGCATCATCCTGTCTAAGAGACGACACATAATCTAGATGAGCTATTCGCTCATATAAGGAGGAAAGTCTCTTGGAATAGCCTCTTTTATTGTGAACAGTCTCTACTGACAAAATCTTTGCGTCCTCTAACTCATCAATCTTTTTTCTAGTTTCTTTAAATAATCTAGAGATAAACGAGTCATACGCATCAACTAACTCATCAATACTGTCAGCAGGAACTTCTGCTTTAACAACCAACAACTCTGAATCTAAGTTCCTCAACTTCTCATATGCCGCTGTATTAAATGGAAAACAATAAACACTCTGAGAATGAATAGCGGCTCCTAGTGCTTTAAATTGCCGATGAAGTCTTACCCTCTTGGTAAACTCCTTGCTGGACATGTCAAAGAAGACAAATACCCATTCGCGCATCTTTTTATTGTTCATGCACCTCACCTATCCTGTGTAAATAACTTGACCTGCCTTGGTGTGAATATGTGGCTTATGCCCGATCTTGTCCTTTAGCGCAAACTCCTGCATCACTGTGTCAACAACACGATCTGCAGGCATCCCCGGAGGAAATCCGCTAAGAAGTTCGACTTTGATATCGTCGCCCTCAAAATCGACCTGAATCGACTGAGAACCTTTTGTAAGAATTAACCTTTCCATATTAGTTATACCCACCTACCTGAACCTTTTTAATCTGCCAACCCGGATTCTTTCGTTTCCAACCTTCTGCAAACTGTTGGCGATTAAATTTATTTTTTATCTCATCTACAACGGACTGAGATTCACTTCGATATTGATACCGACCATCCTCTGTCTTTAACAAACCAAACTGTTTGCGTCCGTTCCTAAACTCAATGCCGTTAAACTGGTTATATGTTCGATAACCCTCTTCTCTAGCCACTTCGATAATCTTTTTCAGATCTTTCTCATCGACATAGCCGAATGTTTTGTATGTAACGTAACAAGGCATAAATAACTCCTAATTTAAAACTACAGCCCTAATTCCAAAATCTCTCGACGCTCTGTTTGCCAACGACTTCTGGTTTACAAAGTCACCTATATAATCCGCGCCGTTCTCCATAAAATGCTCTAAGTGCTTACAGTACTTAATCACTTCTTGGCGATACGTAAATGTCTTTTTACCCATCTTCCAAGCAGTACATGTGCAGTAGACACGATAATCTTGTCCAACACGCAACTCGTACTTTGTACCTGCTCTCTTTGGATCGGTGCTGCTTACTTCTGCTAGTACTACCATTAGTCCAACACCACAGCCCTTACGTCATCCAGACTTACTGCAGTTGCGGCACTTTTCAAAGCGCTTGCAGTCGCTGTCGATGGGTTGGAGACTACCGCAAATGCGGCACTTCGAAGATCAGTATCACCAGTAAGGTCCATGTTAGTAAGACGATCAATAAGTGTCTGTACTCGTCTCATCGTGCGACCATCAAGAGTACCGTCCGTAACAGCACTCTGAATAGCGTCTGCGGCTTTTCGTGCCTCATCTCTAAGAGAATTAACCGCCTGTACCGCCCAATTAACGTAAAGTTCCTCTCCAGAAGCATCGTTCGTAACAGAACTGCTTAACGACGCCATGAAGTAAATGATCTGAAAACTGAACTTACTTCGGACTTCACCTGCCGGAGGATAGTGAACTTCGAGAATTTCTCGAAACTTATCATTAGCCTCAAGAAACGCATCACGTCTATCGTCATAACGTTCAATAAAAGCATCCACTGTGCCGTAGAATCCGTCTTTTTCTTTCTCTAAAAGATCTTTTAACCTATCAAAGTTTGCAAACGGTATGAAATATGAACCAGTGATAAAGAAAGGAAATCCTAGCCTTTCGGCTTGATTCCTAGCTCTACTAACATAGTTGTGGAATCTATTTTTCTCTGCCGTCGGCAAAAGGCGTTTCTTACCTAGTGAAATAAATTCTGGAATCTCATTACCATCCAGACCAATATCCTTAGCAGTTAGCTTGGCCTCCATCGACCATACGCCTCCCTGTATCTGTACAAGGATGCCTTTATTCCAAAGGCGGTCATACATCTGTCGGCCTTCCGCGCTAACAGGATCTTCTGTTGCCCATGTATCAATTGCTGTATCTATCGTCATAACTAAACTCCTTTAAGGTTTATACTAATATTATAGCAAATAGTTAGGGGGATTTGTCAATACTTGAAACTTAATTCAGGTTGATGGCTCTAACCGATCTGGGACTGCTATTACTGTTCCCACTAAGTTGAACCACGCTCCCTGATTGAGCGAATTCACATCGCTCTTTTGCCCACTCGCGGTCTCTCTCTATCTGCTCTCGATCAAGCGTAGACACAGGCGTAATACCTTGTATAGCTTCTGATATGTGTGAGGCTTTAAGAGTCTCATCACGAGAGAATGCTTTCTTCATACCTTTGAGTACGGCCTTCTCTATCTCAGCACCAGAGAAACCATTGGTTGCCTGTGCTAGCTTGTTGAAACCTTTCTTTAAGATATCAGTCATCTTGCCACGCTTGGACAAGTGGATCTCAAGAATGCGCTTTCGTGTGTCGGTGTCTGGAAGATCTACCCAAAACAGGTCATCGAAACGGCGGAGTAACGGCAGAGGCAATCCCTTAATACTGTTAGCTGTCGCAACTATGTAGATAACTTTGTCTGCAGGTCGCTCTTCCATCCACGTAAGTAGTTGACCAAACACGCGCTTAGTAACACCACTATCCATCTCGCCAGAAGACTCAGCACCTGCCATGCCTTTCTCAATCTCATCAATCCAAACAACAGCAGGAGATAAGGCTTCGATCTGAGCAAGCGCGGATCGCATCTGCTCTTCTGATTGTCCGACTAATGAGCCGAATACTTTAGAGAGATCAAAATGCATTAGGGGAAGTCCCCACTCTCGTGCTACACACTTAGCTGCTAGAGATTTTCCTGTTCCGGGCAATCCTAGAAGAAATACACCTTTTGGTGCATCAATTCCATATTCCCTAGCTTTAGGGTCCATTACAGATTTTCGCTCTTCAGCAAGCCAAGTTTTGAGATTATCTAAGCCACCAACAGATTCCAAAGTATCTGTAAATGGTTCGTAGGTAATAAGGCCACCTTTTTCCAAGGTCTTAGCCTTCTCGTTCATAACTATGTCGGGGTCCAAACGCGGTCCATCATCGTCTGCACGAGTCTTTACTAGAGACAAAGCTAGAGCATTCTCTACCTCATCTTCAGTAAGACCGCCCGCATTAGATACGACCTGATTGCGAACATCGTCTGTACTCCATGTCAATTCATAGGCGTCAGAGGTTGTATCAACAATTCGTTCGATGATCTCCCGACTAGGAAGACTGTAAGGAACTATCTGAGTGAACCGTAATAGTTCTTCAGGAATAGCCAACACAGGAGAGACGATTACAAATGTATGCTTAGACTCAACCTTCTTCCATGTGTAATACCCATCAACGATAGGTTGAATAAAGTTGATATCAGGCTCTCGTAAGAAAGCATGAAAATTCTCAACAATACTTATCGAACCCACAGGGTGTTTACGATTTATGTCGTCAAAAACCTCAGTCGGCTGATTAAAAATACCTTTTTCTACATCCATTGGAGAGGAAAAGTTCCATCCAGATGTGTAGCGCCATGTAAAAACAGGAACTCCATCACCAATCTCTTCGGCAATAGACGTAATTGAGGATATAGCCCTCTCCGGCTCAGATGCCGTCACGTAAAGTAGGGGATATCCAGCCCTGAAATATGCGGAAAACTCTTCTTTAAAACTCATAGAACAACTCCTTAAATTGAACTTACACCACTATTATAGCAGCCAACTAGGGTGATTTGTCAAGTTTTTTACGAAATCTTAGAAATTATTTATCAATTACCTTACTCACTGAGGATAATCGATCCGATGGTGAGGAATCGGGACTAGCATTGCAGCCATGAAATTCACTAAGACATCGTAAACATCTATGAAAAAATTCATCGTCTTCTTTATCTTCAAAATGAAATACACCCAAAGATCCACAGATCGGACAACAATCGAAGTCTTCTGGAATATCGGGATTTTCGTTGACCCAGATGGTCTTACGGCGCGACATTTAGATCAGCCCTATCGCAAATTGCTCGCATGAATAATCAGTTATGGTATACATAGAATGTATTTATACTATTAAAGGTTTGCGACATATTTATCGCAAAGATCTTTTTAAAACTTTTTTCTCTTCTTTCTTTCTTTCTTTTCTTTCTCTTATTTTAAAGATTTTTTACGAGATATGTCAAGTACCTTGACTAAGGTATTTTCTATAGCTAACATATTAAAAACAACACATTAATTCACAATCACAAGGTATAAGTCAGATATTGACTAATGATTGTAAACACAAGACAAAAGATACACGAATACCTTGCTGAACATATATCCGATCAAACACTTAATGCATCTGCTATTGGAAGACATGTAAACGCTAGCAGACAACGAGTCTGTCAGATCCTAGATCAGCTTGGTGAAACGCGCCATAAAAGATCGATCAGACGAGATCGATATGTATGCAGGATCTGCAATACACCAATCAGTAAAACAGCAGTATATTGTCGAAAACACAGCGTTAAACGAACGATTCGTAAAGAAGGGTTTAACTACATGTGTCGAAGCTGTCATCAGTATCGTCCGCTAGAACAATTCGCACGAAGTAATAAACATTATTCTGGTTATGAGACACGTTGCTTAGCATGCAAAGCAGAATGGCAGAGACGGTATACCCAAACATCTAAGGGAAAGGAAAGCCACCGAAAAGCTAATCAAAAATCTGCTAGGCAACATCCAGAAAGAATTCGTGCGTATTATCAGGTGTACAGAGCAATAAAAATCGGAACACTAGTTAAAGCCAGTCGATGTGAACATGAGACATGTGATAATCCGGACGTTCGTGCTGTGCACGCAGATTACAGTACTCCGCTCAATGTTCGATGGCTCTGTAGCCTTCATACATTACGACAAAATAAACCCAAATCTACATACACTCCAAATTTACTTGAAACTAATTTACGTGATTTTGTATTCACACAAACAAGTCATAACAATAGTGCCAGTCGTTGGATTAATACATTAAAAACACACTACGACGTAACAACTGTTACATATTCCATCTTGTTAGCGGCTTTGCGCGACGAGGCAGGTATTCCGGGATTAGGCCGTAAGTTTAAAACTCGCATACGAGAATTCTTAGATCATACTATCAAAACCTTAGACCTTGACAAATCACTGTAATAAAACTCTATACTACAGACAAGATACAAAAAACAGAAGTATTAGTACTAATGAAGGAGTTAGTTAAATATGGCTGCATCGAAAGCCCCGGTAGGGGAACCTCTATCTTCCACAGAAGAAGTAATGAAAAGCTACGAGCTTCAGCCTTTTAAACGGGTAGATAGGACGTTAGCTAAGCTGATAGCCGCTGACATGGCTAGCAAAGATGAGATACGTTTCTTAGTAGACTCGTTCTATCAGATTCAAAATATGCGTATTCGCACCGCTAATCAGATTCGATCTTTACAAGGTAGCGGCATAGATAATGATGTTATCCAGTGGTTTGGTGACTATAACGAGCTAGTAGAAGAGGATCTGGATAAGATCCTACAATATTGGGCAGAGGGCCAAAAATTAGGCCAATGGTGTCTAAGTATCCACGGTATAGGACATCGAATTACCGCAAGTCTCATGGCGTACATAGATATTGAAAAAGCTCCCACTGTGGGACATATCTGGCGTTACGCAGGACTAGATCCTACTAATGAGTGGATTAGCGCTGATAAGGCTAAAAAAATAGTTGCCGAGAATGTCTCTAGCGCAAAGCCGACGAACGACGAAATCATTAAGATTGCCAACCTCATTAACAGAAAGCCTTCTAGTCTTAAAAGCGTTAGTGAAGAGCGCAAGAATAATAAGCCAACTGGACGAATCACTAAGGATTCCTTAACTAAAGGGCTGGCAAAACGACCTTACAACGCAAATCTAAAAAAGCTGTGCTATAAGATCAGTGACCAGATAGGCCATCGACAAGTAAATAATCCCAAAAATATCTACGGTCCTCTGTTTTTGGATCGCAAAGCATATGAGCATCGCTTAAACGATGAGGGTAAATATAGAGAATGGGCGACTAGTAAGATAGGTACTGTCGGTAAAACTACCATTGCAGGAAAAGCATACGCCGAAGGGCGACTATCTGATGGAGAAATACAAAATAGGTCACGTCGATGGATTGTGAAGCTGTTCCTATCTCACTATCACCACGTCGCATATAACCTACGATTTGGGACTAATCCTCCCAAGCCATATCCGTTTGCACATCTAGGACACGGAACTGTTATTGATCCCCCGAATTGGCCTATGGAATAGGAGGTCGCAGTGGTCAAACTCACTCCAGAAGAGCGAAAGGTGTGGCTACTATTAGAGAAAGCGGGGCTTCTCAGCAACGAGGAGTCCCGCGCTCTTCACGATCCGTTAGAGGCTTGTCCGAATTGTGGCTACGCTGACATTGATTATTTGATACAAAAGTTCTGTTTTAACTGCAAGGAGCGTTTAGATTGTCCGGATTAATTATTATTGCAGTACTACTAGTAGTATGTGTAATTTTTCCTCCTGCAGCATTTATAATAATTCCGTACATTATATTTTCTATAATAGCGGGATATGGAATAAGAGCACTAAAACCAAAACCTGCAAAGGATTTAGAACCTGCTATAGATAATGCAGCAAATACGATTGCAGCAGCAATAACTAACTTAAATTCACCACAACAAAATGAAGATGATTGGGAAGAAGATAACGAGACAATCTGGAATCCTCCTTCTTCTACAGAAGAGGAAGAGTTACCAGAGCCGGAAGTAATAGTTAAAGAAGTTGATGATTACTTTAAAAAACGCGCCGTTATATTAGATGATTAGAAATGAGATGCAAAAAATGCGGTAAAGTGGTCTTAAGAGTAATAAATTATAG
This sequence comes from Candidatus Pacearchaeota archaeon, assembly GCA_002690445.1. The sequence goes on along the minus strand of NZER01000005.1, from coordinate 7,860 downwards.
AGGTATTACTACCTGTGTTGCTTGCAACGATAAGGCACTAGCCTTAGAAGAGAAACAGCAACAGGTGGAACGGCTTAAACGAATGCATCACGAAAAGTACATATAAAAGGGGGTAAGGTATGTCAATGGGACCGAGTTATGAATTTCCAGTAAGAATAACCAATGTTGTTGACGGAGATACAGTTGATGCCCTAATAGATATCGGTTTTAAGATCAAATACGATGAGCGTATTAGATTACTTGGGCTAGATACTCCAGAATCGAGAACATCAAATAAAAAAGAAAAAGTTTTAGGACAAGCTGCTAAAGCTAGAATCAAAGAACTGATTGCTTCAGCTAATACTCTTCCCAGCAAACGTGGAAGGAAGGATGTAATCCTCAAAACCGCTAAAGATGGTAAAGGGAAGTTTGGAAGAATCCTAGGTGAGATTTGGATTAATGCTAATACTGGTGAAGGTATNAATGTTAATCAGGCTCTTATAGANGAAGGACANGCCNGATGGTATATGGGCGGNTCNAAAGATGANATGGGTGANTGGGCTGTTGANGAAGGATGTTCCCACAACTGTAAGGGTAAGAAGATGACTAAAGGTCGAAAGTGTGACGGCACTTGGACTAAGTGGACCCATGAAGGATACGTTGCACATGATGTGGACGTAGGAATCTAAGATATCAAATTAATACAACGTAAACGAACGAAAGGTTGGAAAAAACCAAAAGATTCGATTTATGTTGGTCGTGGTACTAAATGGGGTAACCCGTTTATTGTCTCTACTACTGTTACAGCTAAAGAAGCCGTACGTCGTTATGAATCTTATTTAAAGCGGTCAATCCAGATGGGTGGCCTCGATCTTAAAGAATTGCAAAATAAATCTCTATTATGTTGGTGCGGTGCGTGGAAGCCGGGAGAACCGGAAATTGATTGCCACGGAGTAATACTTCTTAAAATGGCAAACGAATTGAAATAGTTATACACAAGGCAAGGAAGGTATTAATTGAACCCAAACACATATAACGAATACTCATCAAGAAATCGTCTTAAAGGACCACTTAGCCGTCTATTAGAACATCCCGTTCCTGACGATTTTGATCCTGATGAAATATCGTGGATTACAGACAAAGTAGGAATTACGGATATGGAAGGAGCCGCAGAAGCGTTTCTGACAGGAAATTACGTTATCAATGTTGCTCCAGAATTAGAACGAGTAACGAAAGATGTCGATGACATCACCATCCCGTTTTCTATTAGAGATGGATTAAAAGCTGCCCTAATTAGATGTGCTGATCTGATACAAACCGTATTGCAGAAAGATCCTAACAATAAGGTCGTTATTCATTGTGCGATGGGCATGGAACGAGCGCCGTTGGCAGTAGTCGGATACCTAGTCAATTATCATGATATGTCTGTCGATGACGCATACAAAGCAATCGCAGCAAAAAGACCCATCGTTTTAGATCGAAGACATTGGGTAGACGATGAGGCATGGGCATAGTAATGGCACAGCAAAGTATATTTCAGAACTGGAACGAGAATAAAGAATTAGCTATAGAGCAATCCATAGATAACGCAGATCCTGATTGGTTAGAGGCCGCTAAATATGCAGGAGAGTGCGTTGCCAATGAACAGGCTTACTTCACTGTAGATGACATATGGAGCAAGTTAGACGAACAAGCTCCGCACGTAACTACACACGAAAAGTCTGCCATCGGAGGCGTACTCAGACATCTCCAGAAGGTAAAACTTGCGTCTTCTACCAAAAGACAAACCCGATCAGCCAAGTCGCATCATGACGGAGTTACGGTCTGGAAATCTAAGGTAATCGAATCAGATATTCCTGTAGAACAACTCTATGAATTAAGGAAAGCTGCCCCACTCGAAGAATCAGGATTAGCTATTAAATCTCTTATTGAAGAATCAAACGCCACTGCTAAAGAAAAGGGATGGTGGGATAAAGAGATAAATATTGGCGAGAAGATAGCACTGATCCATTCAGAGGTCAGTGAGGCTCTAGAAGAATATCGAGATCATGGCGCAAAAAAGATCTATCGAGAAAAAGAAGGCGCTAAGCCTGAAGGTTTTGTCTTTGAGTTAGCCGATGTATATATCAGGATTGCTGATTTATGCGGTGAACTGAATTTAGATCTAGAAAACGCTTTAAGAATAAAGATGGACTTCAATAGAACGCGACCTTATAGACATGGAAATAAGAAAATATGATCCCTTTCCGTTGGTCGTACATGAAAGCAGAGGAATCTATGGATAAAGATATTAAAGGCACTGACTTATTTGAAGCTGTCAGAGATTATTTAGCTGAGGCAAATCCTGAAGCGCTACTTGCAGACGGACTTGAAAATGCATTAGTGGGTGCTTGTGACCGTTTCGGACAGCAGACCTTAGCTGCATATGATTACGATAAATGTATAGAGATCCTAGCTAAAGAAATAGCTAAAGATATGAAAACCTCCGATATTTACGATTTGGAAGATGATCCGTATACATTAGCTATAGAAACTTTTGATTACAACACTATCGGCGCATGGATGGGGGATAACACTCCAGTCTTTATAAAACTCAAATTTGAGGAATATATGTAATGGTTTCCCAACAGCATCAAGAAGAAGAAGAGATGATGGCGATGATGGCTGAAATGGAGGCTATGGAAGAAGAACAACGTCTGGAAGAAGAGGAAGCAGAGGAAGCGGCAGCAGCGGCAGATGAAGCAGATGACGATATAGAAGAGGAAGAAGCACTTGCCGAAGCAGAGGAAGCAGAGGAAGAAGCGGCAGAGCTTGAATTCGAAAGAGACGCTGAAGAAGACTCATTCCTAGATGATAGCGATGAAATAGACGCGCTAGAGATGGAAGAACAGAGCCAGCTTCTCATGAATGAACAACTGATAATGGAAGAACTCATGGGTGTTGAAGAAGAGGAAGAAGAAGAGGAAATCTTAGCAGAGGAAGAAGAGATGGAGATAGAAGAGGAGATGATTATGGAAGAGGAAGAAGAAGAAGAAGAGGAAGCGCCGCCTCCAATGGACCCGGTTCAGCAAGTACTTATGTACCAAAGAGAGGACCTAGACAAAGAGATCGAGAAAAAAATGAAGGAATTAAAATGATTCGAAACATTTTGGATGAGCATCTTGGCTTTCTTACGAAAGATCGAGATGATCCCTCTCCGAATGAAGCCTATACATGTGTTGAATGTGAAAATAAATTTTCGCTGACCTCAGGCGAACTCGACTTTTTCGTACAGCACGACTTAGAAATGCCTAAACGATGCAAACGATGTAGATTGAAACGTAAACAACAATCCAGTACAGCAACGCGACAGGTTACCGAATCCCCACAAATTACTGCTTCTCCTCGTAAACACACAATACAGAACGTCATAACATGCGATAACTGCGGTAAAGAATCCAAAGTACCGTTCCGTCCTATACCCGGACGTGCCGTCTACTGCAAGATATGCTGGAATGGAGTTAGAAATATATAGATGCCTAACAAGTACACCCCTGAATTTATCAATGAAGTTCTTACCGTTCACATACACAAAGGTATGAGTCAAACCCTATTAGGAAAAGAATTTGGAGTACCTAAAGGAACTATTCGTAAGTGGATTGACAAGTACCGTACCGGACAAATTGAAGTAATTCATGCACATCATTGGATGCTACCGTCGCCCGACGGACCAACGGTTAAAGGAACGTGTAAATTCTGCGGAACGACAAAAGAATTTTATAACTCTTCAGAGAATAACCTATGGAAAATGAGTAATAAGAAAAAACGTCCCTTTAATAATCACCTTTAGGTAACCCCATTGACATATCACCAGACTAGATATGTATTATAGTAGTATGGTAATATAAATATAGAAGCTAAGTCCGATATCTAGGAGTGCATCGGACGGCGCTAACCTTCTTTAGCAATTATCTGTGAGGCAGATACATGGCAATGTCATCGAGAAAAAAGCCAGTGCCTAAAAAACACTGGAAGAAACGGACCCAAAAACTTCGTAATAGATGCCGTCTCAAAGACGGCAGAAGCAAACGCGCCGTCCCCTTTCACGAAGCATTGGAGTTCTGTCGCCAAGCGCGAATAGAAACTCTGTTTTCTACGATGTCTCTGTACTACTGCAACATCCATAAAAATTACCATACGGGTAAAAATAGATATGGATATGATCGGGTCACAAAACTACTTGATACCTTCACACGCCAGATGGCAGCGCAAGGTGTTATTTACAACCCCATCGATCCTAACGGAATGACGATCATAGAGTGCATGGCGTATATAGAAACATTAGGGCAATGGGAAGACGGTCCGTGACAACAAGAATCATCTATAGAGAACGAGGCGAAGATTTTATTAGAGAGATTCCAATAGAGGAATCTGAAGAGAAGAGCATGACAGAAGAAAAAACAGTATTTGATTATGAATCAATTGAAACCAGCCGTGCAAAATCTGACGGACGGAAGGACCCGGACAGATTCTGGTACAAAGGGAGAGAAACCCACGACCATCCATTATGGTTGAGGCCCGACGACATACGATTCAGACACTTACCTCATGGATCTACACACCACGACATAGAGGTGGATAGATTTGGGTTTAGTGAGGTTCTTGTTAAATCTGTCAGAGAGCGATATGAATATGCCCATCTAAAATCGAGGTATTCGCATGGATACGGTTCTTTTGTCGTGTATACCGAATCCGGTAGGAACCTCAATAACACAGAGAGAATGTTTCTAGTAAGTCAGATTGGCCTATCTCTATCTTTGCCCAGCATCAACACAATAAAAGATGCTGCCAGAGACGTTACCAAACGCTTAGATCTTATAGAAACTAGTGTGTCTGATGGTGTTACTAAGCAAGAACTCGATGACAAAGAAGAGAGAATTGCCAAAAGAATATCCGATGGTTACGGAACATGGGTTTCTATTCTCTCCGTTAATAAAAGCGGGATATTACGAGGACTACGAAAATCAAGCGCACCGGAAGAATATGACCGATTCCTTATAAAGGCTGACTTCCATCTATTTCGAGATGTATATGGATTTAACGGCTCTAACGCTGCAGAGTTAGCCTTTCAGATACATGGATGGAAACGTGCATCCAACACCATATCAGAATGGTATCCAGACGGAAGAACAAAGGACGATAAACAAATGATTCAACGAGCGGACGACCATAACCAACAAAGACGTCAGATAATAAAAAAACAAGCGGAGGAAGCCGAACGCGCTCGTCGCAGTCAGGGCTACGGACTACAAGAGGAAGTTATACAGGCTACCTATGCACAAGAGGAGAATCACAACATGGCGACAGAATCCGTATCCCCACCTAAATCAGAAGCTGCACAGATAATTGACGCGTTGTTTGAGAAGTTTTCTACAGAACAGTTTGAGTTCCAAAAGAATTTAGAGCCGCTGATTCGTGCAGAGCTTGAATCAAACTTTAATGAGAGAGTCCAAACGACATTAGAGCGAATAGAAATACTAGATACAGAACTAGCACAAAAAGATAACCAACTTGTGTCAAGCAAAGAAGAGAATGACTATCTTAGAGACAAGATGGACTTAGTAAAAAATGAATATGAAAAGAAGATTAAAGACCATGAGTCAACCATTATCGGTCTTCGACAACAGGTCAGTGATCTGATCATCAACAAAGATACTCAGACAGAAACAGATATTTCCTACAACAGAATAAAACAACTCACTAACCTGTTTGGACAAAACAAAAAGGAAAAAGAATAGATGAAAAATACATCGTCATGGTTAGAGGAGTGGGCCGCTGAGGTAAATAGAGAGTCTATAGAGAATCACATTCCAAAATCTAATCAAAGATTTGAGGCAATATTAAAACTACACGACGCCCAAAAAAACGGTGACAATATTTATGAAAATAACGGACATTTAACATTGTGCAATATAGATTTTCAAGTCTTAGGCTGCACTTGTAAATCTGTTCTTGAGACTATAGCAGTCATTAAGCGGGAGGTTAGATCCGTTGCAGATGACATTATCAAAAAAACCAATAAAAAATAGCTGCGTAAATTGTAATCATAGTCGCCGCTCTCATAAACAAAATGCTGGGATCGGCTACTGCGAGACCTGCGTAAGCAAGCTAAACCAGAAAAAATGGGTGCAATCAGAAATAAAGCTATGGGAAAAGGCGCACCACGAGTACAAGGATAAGGCTAAATAAATGATCTGTGTGATTTGTAACGGTCCAATTGAAGTTGAAAAAGGCTCTGGTTGGGCAAACGGCTATAACGCGGCTCCAGTAGCTGAGGGTCGTTGCTGTAAAAAATGTGACGACACTGTCGTTTATCAAGCACGACTTGCTGGTTCTACTGGCATTGATCCACGCAAGGCTATTAAATCCATGAAAGACATGCCGCCAGAAGGATGGAAAAAGATTCATAAATATATTGAAGACAGTAAGAAACTGGTTAAACATTCAATAGGAAATAGTATGGCAAGAAATCTATACCATAAGAACGGTACTCCATTAGCTGTCGAATATACCAAGATACCGAATACGCAGTGCGACATAAGATACTGCGGAAATCCTGCAGTCTGGCAAAGCTGCAAAGCAGATAACGGAAACTGCCATCCTGCTGAAATAAAGAATGGATTTGTCGCTCATCATCACGGAGGCGTTCATCTCTGGGACTTTCCAACAGCACATGACCACGAAGAGCAAGGACATAGAGACGACGATGATGAAAAATGGCACCGCTTTTATAGGGGCCTAACTCGAACAGGAACGTATAAGCTGTGTCTTAGTCATGCAAGAACGATGAATCTCGACTCAGTCCGAAATTACATAACGCCTCTATTAAGTCCGCCACTAATGTTTCTAGATCCTAAAAAGAGCAAAGAGCAGGGACATGCTCGTATAAACATGGCTAACTCTGCCTTGATAAATCTGCGATATATGCTCATGACAGATGAGTTATTTAGCCGTTATATACAGCACAACGTTGGGCAACTGTCGCACAATGGCTCCCACCCATCAGAAGAACTAAAAACCCACCAACAAGATCTGGTGGATACGATGACACAGGAGTTTGGTGGCAACTGGAGCTTTAATTCAACCAATACACAGGCATGGCAAGCACAAGGTGAAAGACTTCTTGCAATGGTGTCAGTACTTGATGCAGGTATTCCTGTATCAGCGTCTGGGGTTGCAGTAGAAAATCCTGTCTCAAACGCCGAATCCTATACAGATCCAGAAACAGGAGAAATCGTAACTGCGTCCATTCATCTATGGGGGCTGCAAACAGCTTTGGATCTAAGCAACGCGTCGGTGTATCTGTGGTCAAAAGAAACCTTTGCCATAGCAGAGTCTATGCCCCTACCAAAACACCAAGTAAGCCTTCCTCTTCTACAGTACCCAAATATGTTCTTCTCGTTCGAGACGGCATATACACTGACCATGCCTCATGCAGCAAATCAAGAGTTTGTTGACGCAGCGGCTGATCTTGCCAAAGATCTGAATATTGAGGTAGATCTAAACGGCAAAGCTACTACCGACATAGGCGAGAAAAACTGGATGTATCTACGAGAAATAGAACTTGAAAATGGAGAGCCTGCAGTAGAGATTATCCACGACATGACTGCTAATCAAGATAGCTACGTTATACGAGACATCATCACACATGGCGCAACCTATCCCGATGATTTCGAGAATCCGGAATACGTCAGGATATCGTTAGCGATGTTAAATTTTCTGAATACTCCTCTGCTCTACTCAGAGAAGCGAAAACTAGAACGTACTATACGTAGAGAACTGGAACGCAAAACAGGTGCGAAAGGGCAATGGGACGATCCAACATATGAATCCAATCTAATC
>NZER01000004.1 GCA_002690445.1 Candidatus Pacearchaeota archaeon | reverse complement strand
TCGAGCTTTTTTCTTTACGCGCTGGCGTGGTTTGTATCTGAGCAACGTGTGGATCTTTTTCTGGATGGGATTAATTTTGTATTCAGAGGTGCATTTTCTCCAGAGCATTCCACCGAGATCAGTGCCGTCTCCATCGTCGTTACGGACAAAAAACGGTGGTTGTCCTTTGCTGATTTTCTGTCCTTCTGGCCCGAGAACTTTCAATACATCTTCTTTCAAATTGCCTATCGTCACAACATGAATAGGAATCGTCGTCTCTTCTTTCAACCAATTCAACTGATCATAAACAGCGTCTGGCTCCCATCCTGTATCGGCAAAAATAGCACAGTCAGGTCGTTCTACCTCGCCTTTCTCGGCTAATAGAATCAAGGCCATCGACTGCACTCCAGCTCCTAAGCTCACTACATTCAGATCGTACATATTATAATGTTCTCTTTATTTTAAATACCAACCACCCCCGCTCGCCGAAAACGAATCTTCTCATCGGGTCATGGCAGGGATGGTTGGATTATTCAGGAACGACAGATGCCAGACATCTTTTTTTTGAAAGCCCCCGTCGCAACTCCAATCACAGCGAGGACTTTCCCCATAAGGAGGTTGTCCGACACCTGCCGTCCCATCACTCGCCACGCGTCAGTAGGGAGACCGCGCTCCAGCGAGTATTAAGGTTCTGGATCGGGCTTAGCTTTGGCATCCACACCGGTGTAGACAACAATTCCTCCTCCACGAGCAGCTGCTATTCTGATCGGCATTGAATCGGGAATTCTTACCGCCTCGGATTCATCGTCGTCAGGATCAGCAAGATAATCACGAACAGCTTTCTGTGCCTGGAGTGGAGTCAGCGTGAGTCGCATAAGATATTTCTCCTTTTCTATCGCTGGACTATGAATTTTTTCAGTCGAGGCCATAACTCATCAGAGTCAGAATTGTACGATGCTGCATGCTCAACAATACCGGTAGCCGTAGATCCGATCAATTCATTGAGCACCGTCGACGTGCCGTTTTTGATTCTCGACAGTCCTTCTTCGTTAGTGATCTCCGCGTTGATATTTTCCCATCGCTCTCGACCGCCGTAAGCCATCAGTGGAGTTGTCAGGAATCCTGTGTCCCACCATCCATCCCAGCGCAGACCTCGACCTGACTGATCGGGGTGATTGACAATAGACTGCTCGAATCTAATTCCCGGTCTTCCGTTTCTGGCTTCGTGATATCCCAGAGAGGTGAGTTGGAATTCATACCTGCCGGGAGGAATCTTAGCCGGCATGGTGGATTCGAGTGCCTCATCGTAGGTGGTGTGCTGCAACGGAATGAAGCCAGGGTCGTTGCTGAAGGACGAAGGGTTGAACGTCGTATCGGTCATGGGGCTGTCTCCTTGTGTGTGGGTGCGGCTTGTGGATTCCCTGAGAGTCGGACTCCAAGGATCGATTAAATTCATACGGTGATCTCTTAAATTCATACGGCGATCTCTTTGATTTCTGTGGTCGAATCGTAAACTCCAAAATCCTGATCTATCTCTGGTGCCAGCTCTGGATACGATGTTCTTGCTTCAAACATTCCACTTGCCTGAGTCGCCCATGTCCATCTTCTCGACGTGCCCTGACCGACGACTCGGGCATACAGCAGCTCATCGAAATATCGAGGAAAGGTTGTGGCGATCGATCTTTGCAGCGCCGGCCCTCCCTGAGATATTCCCGTCACCTCATCTTTCAGAGTCTGTGTTTCGTGACAGACGAAAATCAGATTTCTTCGTAGCTGAATGAACCGTTGCAATAGTCGTGTTGCCTTATGACCGATGATTCCATATTCCGGCAGATTGGGCGGGTCGTCGATAGTATCTCTTTTCGGTCTGCCGTCTTTTCCAGATTGCGTTAGCTGGTTAGTCAATGTTTCGTTCAGGATCGCGTTGTGTACAATGGTATAGGAATCGAGTACGATAGTTCGATAGTCAGCACAGGGAAACGGCAGATCGATAGACTCGTCGAGCAACGCTTTGCAAAAGCTCCATACCTCAGTAAACAGCACCGGTTGACCAGCAGAGCCGATAAAATCAGGCTGCACAATGGTAAAGCCGTCTTCTGACTGAACCGCCTTCGACTTGCGGTCGCAGTCGATTATCAACACCGGTCGCATCGATGCCGGCAGAGTTTTCAACGACCAAGTCTTTCCAGCNCCTGAGTTGCCGTAGATCAGCCACTTGATCGGNTCAGACGTTGGCGTATCGGAATTGACNATGTTCATTTGATATCTCCCGTTTGTGTAGGGTGTTTAAACGCTGTTGCCATTGCCTGAATCTCGATTCCCTGGGTCCCATGGAGATACGATGTATAGCTTCTTGGCGATGTCAGGTCTTATATCTGCGTCAGCTAAACAGATCTCCATATATTCGCATGTTCCGTATCGAGTGCAGGGTTCATTACCGTATCGAGGCCAAGTACCGAGCGTATCGCATGTCAATATGGAGATACAGGTAGCTGTGATCTCCTTGACCCATTCATCGATCTTATCCGGTGTCATTACCAGATGCGTACGAAGAAAATCACTCGGCGGCTTGGTACGTGTTATGGCAAGGATATCGATTTCTGCAACCACCTCTTCCTGATCGTACATTTCTGACAGTAGAAAAGCATACCCCATCAACTGATTAGCTAGCAAGAATCCAGTACTGGTATGTATGTTCGTATATCCCATAGTCTTATGATCACGAACACGCATTCCTTCTTCCGATTTCAACACCTTGTCCAGCGCACCGACGTATTCTAACGTCCACATATCCCCAGCGTAGACGAATTTAATCTGGCCCTTGGCCATGACTTCGCAATCGACAAGTTCGTAGGTCTGTAAGTCGTCGTAATGTTTATCAATATACGCATCGATATCCTGCAATCCTCGACCAACGGTTTTCTTGTTTTTCTCGTCTTCGGCTAGATCTACCGTCGCTGCTTCCCAGGCATCTTTTGTTCTTGTGCTCCATTCTTCCACGATATTTTCATCCACATAACTGATATCCACATTCTTATCCACAGTCCCATCGGTGCATTTAATAATTGAAAGGTTGTCCACAGTATCAGCCACAGCCTTGTAGAGCGCATCCATAGCCGCATGCCATGCTATACCGTAGTGTAGATGCAGGCTAGACGATGCTTCTTCTCCATGCCGCACTAATCCATCGCTGATTCGATAGCCGAATTTCGCCGGACACATACGCCATAGATTGATTGCGGTGTTGTCGAGTCGAATGATTCGACGATCTCGATCGATCTCACAGGCGGTAGAAATTTTACTATCGGTCATCAATTATCCTTTCGTTTGTCTGGATAACACACCGCACATATTCTTTGACCGCATTTTTTTATTCGCCATTGCGATTGCCTGCATGCAGAGCAGGTATTTTTGTTATGACCATTGCTCAGTAGATCTTTGACGAAAATCTTCTTGAAAGAAAACTTTTTGTGCTGTTTTTGTTTCACCAGTCTTTTTCTCATTATTGCGCTTGGCCTTCATTATAGAAGCTCTCAACACAGCATCCTTAGTGAGCTGGATCTCAAAATCGTAGGCCGTGGCCCGTCGACAGTCGAGGATTCGATTATTGGTCATCAATTATCCCCACTGATTTGCCATTGCAGCTGCAATCCCTGTAAATGATCTACTTCTGGCTATCGAATTTCTTGGCGTCATATACCAACCTTTTGTTGCTCTGTAACCATTTTTTGTGGTTATGTAAGTAACCTCAACAATTTTTGTTGGTTCTAATTTCGGTAAATTTTTTAGCCATAAACAAGTTTTCTTAGAATAATCATGCCCATGCTGATATGGTTGTATTATTTGATCGTATTTTGGTAAATTAGACAGTTTTGATGGAACGGGATTTTCAATACATATTTTAGATATATCTGAATTCAATAAAGTGATAAAAAGGTCTTTCGCCATTACACGATCTTGCGCTATGTCAGTTTTTTTAGTGTTTTTATTACCATCACGATTTCTGCATAAATATGTGCATGGTGGATGAGCTATCATCAGATCCCATCGACTAGGCTGAATCTCATTTAGTACATTTCCATGTATATGAAAATCACTGTTGTTGGGGCAAGGTAAGATATCACAGGACCATGCATCATGCCCGTGATTCCTAAATGCATCTCTAACAATGCCACTAAACTCACATGCAACTAGAACTCTCATAGTTCTTTATTTAACTTTCGCTATCGTTGTAACCGTCGTCGTCATGCTCAAATTCTCCTCTCCGAAAACATCGATCTGGAATAGCCGATCTTGTATCTGTCAACTCGATATCCGGTAGTTTTTCAACATCTTCTACCATCATCCCTGGATGCTCTTTGCGTATGTCCCGGTAGACTGAAATAAAGGCTCGCTCCATTCGGATGACAGACTGCGCTCGACTCAAATCAATCTCGATCGTTGTCCATCTCCATTCGCAGCCAGGACACTGATGTCGCCGGTGATAGCCATTCACCTCACGTCGATAGGAGATACGGCGACCTCTATTGCCGCAGGCCGGGCAGAATCGAGGATCGTTGGCCGCAGCTCGTTGGGCACGAACATCGGAAGATTCAGAGTCTGACAGCTCAGGATTGCTCATCGATAGTATGTCCTTCGTTGAATTACCGTGATTTGAATGACTAAGTATAATGCCCACACCTTCGGGAGTCAACACTTTTTTTCACCTGTTTGCAGTTAGGAACAAAAATAATTGAATCTGGCCCTTCAAATTGCGGGAAAATCCCACCGGTAGATTTTCAGACGCTATTTTACTCTTATAAATTTACCGAGTGCGGAGATATTCCGCATAAGTGCGGAGATATTCCTCGCTAGTGCGGAGATACTCCGCAGCAGATGTATGAGTCAGCACCCTAGTGGATAGAATCTACCCACCAAGGCACGGGGGTGGATAGAATCTACCCACTGTGGATAAAATCTACTCAGCACCCTTGTCAGCGCCCTATCTGTTTGATGCACATAGAGTTAGGTGGTTCTGCAGAGTGCAGAGCATCGTTGTTCACTGAACGTTCACTCGATATTCACTACCTAAGCAAACCATGCCTGAATTCGATACAATATTCTCCGGTTGACATTGACATCTCGATAAATTTGATCGATTATCTATGATCCATGCGAACCGGATAGTCGACGATCCGGTGTCGTTTCTCTGAGAGTCGTCGTTTATTGTTCCCGTGAGACTATAGACGACGCTCTCAGAACATCTTTCACGGGGAGANCTGNCNAGTGTTAAAATCAGTAAAGAAGGATCTGCTCACTCGCGTNTCTGACATCCCTCGAAAAAAAGTTGAATGGCTCTGGGAGCCCTACCTGCCNNGNGGCTTTGTGACCGTCCTGGCTGGCCCTAAGTGGGGNGGNAAGACCTGGGTCACCATGGCCATCGTTGAGGCTCTGACACGCGGCAGAGGCTTTCCTGGCTCCGATCTNACATTCCCTCCAATCAATTGCGGTTACATCTCGTCTGAAGACCCTGAAGACTGTGTTCTTCGGCCTCGACTCGAAGACATCGGCGCAGATCTTGATCGTGTCTACGTTCATTATGGCGCTATGCCGATGGATCAACTGATCACCGCCCTGCGCCATCAGATCGTGAAATTCAATCTCGAATTCATCGCCATCGATCCATTGCTTTCTTTTCTACCGACCAACAAACGCTCGATCTCTTCTGAGGACATGAGAGCGGTGCTCGATCCAGTTGGTGAGTTAGCTAAGGAATTTGAGTGTGTGATCATGCTGCCTACCCATTTAGCTAAGCAGCCTTATGCAGAGGCCCTGGATCGCATCTCAGGCTCAGCTCAGATAGCTGCCCAATCTCGATCTATTCTCTTTGTGGATAAAGATCCTGAACGGCAAAATCCTCACCGTCGTGTTCTTGTTCATGCCGGCTCTAATCTCGGCGAGACTGGAGATTCCTGGGCCTATACAATTGAAGGCGGTGAATTCGAGTGGGAGCCTACACCGGTCAATCTGGACGCAACACAGCTATTCGGCAATCCATCTCCATCTTCATCTTCATCGTCGTCGCCTACCGGTGCTAAGGCCGTGGCCCTGGAGATCATTACCGATCTCTGCTCTGACGATTACTATCCAACGGCTGATGTATTCGCTGCCGGCAAGAAAAAAGGCATCTCTATACGCACTCTCCAAGATGTGGCGAAAATCTTTTGCCAAAAACGCCGTGAAGGTGTCGGAACAAAGACACAAAAAATGTTCTGGATGCTGAAAGACAAGAGCAACGGCAAACCTAACTCCTCCTCCTCCCCTATAGGGATAGCAGAAGAGGAGAAGGTCAAAAGTTAGACAGATACCTAAACTGCCTTGATCCTACCCCCAGGGTCAGAGCTTCTTCTTCCCTGGCCGGTAAAGGAGAGGCTTACTGTTTGAGATTCACCGTCCGGTGTGTCTAAAATGGGGGTGGTTTAGGTATCAAATCATGCAAATCATCGAATCATCGAATCATTTTTCAGGTGTTTTGCTGATCCTGTGCCGCCTACGACGTCTACGATCCCTACAATATCTGTCTATTCGATTTTATTGTCCTCTCTTAGCATCTACATTGTACATGCATTAATGGTATCATAGAGATAGATACTCGCATGTTTACTGAACAAATGTATACAAGGTGCCGTAGACGCACGTATTATAGGATCAGGGATGCCTAAAATGCTAGCATCTACGCAGATTGTGTGTTTGATAGGCGGGGGCTGGTGAGGAGGACCTTTTCCGGCGTTAACTCTATTAATCCCCATCCTCTTACGCCGCCTTCGATGAGACTACCAGCCCTTACCTATTTTTATTGGTGATGTATGAATCGAGCGACCTGTATCACCAACATTATGATCGCTGCGGCAGTGATTGTTACCGCAAATTGATGAAGACGACGGTCATTTGGCATGTTGATTCCTCCAGCTCTCCCAGAAAATCTCCCATTTGTTCAAAAATTCTGTCGCTTTATCTCTGATCTCTTCCAACTGAATGATTCTCATATGTTGTTTGTTGATAATTCGGTGTAAGTCGGCGATCTCTGCCATCCTATCGTCGTCGTCGTCATCGATATCGCTGTACATCTCATTATAGATCTCATCTCTGTCTAGCTTTTCACCCGCCATGATTCGATCTGCTTCCCATTGTGGGTCTGGCCCGATCATTTTTTCCTCTGGCTTGTTCATTTTTCATTCTCCTTTTTCGAGTGAATAAATGGTATAGCTTACTGTGAGTTCTTCG
>NZER01000003.1 GCA_002690445.1 Candidatus Pacearchaeota archaeon | reverse complement strand
AAGAAAACAATTTGGAATAATAAGCATGATATTAAAATTTATGATTTTCCTGTAGAAGTTTATGTTGAAAATTTGGGTGATATTCACGTTGCGTCTGGATTATATTCTATATTGAAAGATAAGTGGATAGTAATACCTAAGAAAAAAGAATTACAAATTGATTTAGATGATATTCGTTCAAAGGCTGAGGGTTATTTAGGTTCAATACCAGTATTAGAAAAGATGATGAAAGATGAAAAATATGATGAAGTAATTGAGATGGTAGAAAAGATTCAAGATAAATTAAAAAGAATGAGAAGTTCTGGTTTAGAAAAAGGTGGAGAATTTTCTGTTGAAAATTTAGCATTTAAGGCATTAAGACGTTCACCGTTTATTGCTACAATTGTTGATATGAAGACTGATGCTTATGATAAAATGATGACGTTAAATAATGGTTTACAAACTGAAACAGGATTTTCAAAGGGATGGTGGAAAAATATCATCCATGATCAGTTATTAGAAGAAGAACAATATTATGCTCGCAATCCAAAAGGCGAAAAGATTTCAGTGTTCACGAATAAAGATAATTGGAAAAAAGCTGTGAAGGATCGAGGATATAAAGAAGTTGATCGTGCAGAAGCTGAACGAGAACTAGCTCAAAAAACAAGTGATACAATAAGCAAACAAAAAGAAAAGCAACCCGGGGAAAAACCAGGGGTTGCTTCTAAAGAACAACTTCCTTCCAAACCAAAGCTTACAAAAATAGATAAAAATCCGTTTGATCATGAAGAGGATAAACCTGAATACACTGATGAAAAGCAAAACCAAATGAAAGTAATAAAAAGTTGGGGAAAAGACCCACACGGTAATCTATTCTTAGGTGATGATAAGGTTGGTTATTCAGCAAAAATTCATCAAGCACAATATGTTACCAAAGATGAAAATAGTATGGTTATTGGAACACCACATACAGAACACGATAAAAAAGGAAAACAGTTTTTCGAAAAAAATATAGTACCAATGGTTGAAGATTTTATAGAAGATAATAAAGGTGAAAAGATTGTATTTTTAGCAGAAGGCGGTACTGGAGTTGATGGTCATAATTATTGGCCTAAAACTGAACAAGAGGTTGTTGGTGAAATAGTTAAAAATTATGACAAAGGTGAAGTAGACACTTGGGATGGAGAGTATAATAGACACGATGATGGACACAAAACAGCACCTATTTATACAGATTTAGCTGAAAAAATGTCTGGAGAAGAGGATGAAACATATACAGCATCAGATATGACTGGTGCTATGTATTCTAATTTGGTAGGACAAGGTGATAATGGTAAAGAGGCAATGGATAGTTATTTAACTGAAGATGGTAAACAATTTTTAATAGACAATGGATATAAAGGTAGTTTTCCACCAAAAGACAAAAGTGAAGTTAAACAATTATATGATATGAATTATCCTGAAGATAGTGGTAAAGAACCTGGTTCTAATCCTGTAGCCAAAGCTCAACTTGCGTGGAATCAGTTAAGACGAGATAATATGGCTCGTAAAACAGAGGAATATATTAAAGAAGGTTATAAAGTTTTAGTAGTTCCAGGTGCAACACACGGAAGTGCTATCAATTCACAAAACAGAAATAGAAAACAACAAGAACAATTTTCAAAAGAATGGCGAAAAGAATTATTAACAGAAGGTGGTGCATATGGACATATGGCTCATCCATTTGATGACTGGAATTTAACTTTTAAAGACTTTAAAAATATTATTGAATTAGGATTAAGTGGACAGCTTAATCGAGAAGATAATGTTAGTGAAAAATTAGATGGTCAAAATATTATGGTAAGCTGGAAAGATGGTAGATTAATTGCGGCAAGAAATAAAGGTCATATAAAAAATGCTGGAAAAAATGCTTTAACAGTAAAAGGTGTTCAAGGTATGTTTAGAGGTAGGGGTAATATAAGAGATGCATTTGTTTTTGCTGTTAGAGATTTGCAAAAAGCTATTAGTAGTTTATCTAAAAAACAACAAAATAAAGTTTTTATGGATGGAAAAGCATTTATGAATTTAGAAGTGTTATGGCCAGCATCTGCTAATGTTATAAATTATGATTTAGCACACCTTGTTTTTCATGGAGCAATTGAATATAATGATGCTGGAACCCCTGTTGGTGAAGTTCGAGGAAGTGCCAGAGTATTAGAAGGAATGATTAGACAAGTTAATCAACATATTCAAAAAAAATATAAAATTGGTAAACCTCAATTTTTAAATGTTCCTAAACATCAAGATTTTAGTGGTCGTAAAAAATATTATTTTACTAAATTACAAAAACTTCAAAATGAATATAGATTAAGTGATTCTGATACATTTAGTTTATATCATCAAAGGTTTTGGGAAGAATTTATTTATAATGCAGCAAAACAAATGAATTATAAATTACCAAATAAGGTGTTAGCAGGATTAGTTAAACGATGGGCATTTAATGATAAGTCATATCAAATTGCTAATATGAAAAAAGATATAAAGGATGAAAAATTTCTAGTTTGGGCATTATCTTTTGATAAAAATGATCACGTTAAATATGTTAAAGAAAATATGAAACCTTTTGAAATACTGTTTTTTCAACTTGGTGCTGAAATTTTAAAAAATATTAGTGGTTTTTTAACTGTTAGTCCAGATACTGCAGTACAAAAAATTAAAAAAGAGGTAGATAAAACTGTTACTGCTATTAAACAGGGCGGTGATATTGAAAAAATTGGAAAATTACGTGACCAACTTGAAAAATTTAAAGCTATTGGAGGACCAAGCGCAGTAGTTCCGTCAGAAGGATTAGTTTTTAAATATAAAGGGAACGTTTATAAGTTTACTGGAGCTTTTGGTAGTTTAAACCAAATTATAGGAATGTTGAAATTTAGTAGATAATCTAGTAGTATGTATATATATTTATATATAAACATAAAATAATAAGGTTAAAAATGAGTAGTAATGTAGAAAAAATACAAAAAATGGCAAAGGGTATTTATAACCGCCCTATACAAATTGGCTATAAATCAAAAACAGATGTTCAACGAAAAGAGGGTGAAGAATGGATAGATACTAATGGTAGAAGTTGGAAAATTGAAAACGGTAAACGACAACAAATTACAAAAATGCCCAATAGAGGACTTGATAAATGTAAGGATTGTGAAAGATTAATTTTAAAACAACGAGATCAAGATACTTACAATAGATTTCATCGATGTTATTATTGTCAAGTTAATTTTGAAGTTGATTTGAAAGCAGCTGATAAATGGAAAGACTGGGTTACTGAACAAGAAAAAGATAGATGGGAATCTATTGAAAAAGAAGTAGCAGTTATTTTAAAAGAAATGACTGAAGACGAAAATCCATTTGATACTACAGTTGCAAAAGCACTAGCAAATAAAAATATTTCAGAAACAATGAAAAATACACCTGGAAAGGAAGAGTAAAATTATGAAACAGTTACTTAAAAGTTTATGGGGGGTTATTATATTATTACTTGGCGGAGCAGCTGCATATGCTTCTTATAATAAATCTAAAGAAGTAAAACAGTTAAAAAAAGCAATAAAAAATAATGAAAAAAAAGAAAAAGAAATACAATCTACATTAAATGACTTAGATAAAGATAGAAAAGTTAATAAAAAAGAAATTACTTCTTTAAAACGTAAATTAACAAATTCAAAAAAACAAACTGAAAAAATGGAGAAAGTATATGATGAAGATAATGTAGATGAAGCAACTGCATTTTTGAAAAAAGTAGGACAAGGAAAGTGAAGTATTTTTTAATATCATTAATATTTTTTTCATCTTTGTTTGCTCAAACAACGTGGACAGATGAACAAATTTTAAATATTGCAAATAGAATAAAAGAACTTGAATATTCTGATAGTGTAAAAACAGAACAACTTGCAATATATGAACGATTAGTATTACAATACGATGTGCAAACAAATTTAGATTCGTTATATATTAATTATCAGAAACAACAAATTGAATTATTAAGAGTTAATGAAGAACTTTATAAAAAACAACTACAAATTATTAAACCTGCGTGGTATAAAAATAAATATTTATATTTCTTTTATGGGTTTGGAACGTTATATTTATCATCGTATGTAGCTGGAAATATAAAATGAGTCAAAATATTAAACAAATAATTAAACGAGAATACTTAAGATGTGCAAGCGATCCAGTATATTTTATGAAGAAATACTGTATTATTCAGCACCCGCAACAGGGTAAAATTAAATTTGATTTATATGATTTTCAAGAAAAAACATTGCAAGAAATAGTTGAAAATCGATATAATATTGTTTTAAAATCCCGGCAGCTTGGAATTTCTACACTTGTTGCTGGGTATTCATTATATACAATATTATTTCATAATGATAAAAATATTCTTGTAATTGCTACTTCAAAAGATACAGCTAAAAATTTAGTTACTAAAGTTAGAGTAATGTATGAAAATTTACCCTCTTGGGTAAAAACAAAACTTGAAGAAGATAACAAATTATCCTTACGGTTTACAAATGGTTCACAAATTAAAGCTATTGCAAGTAATGAATCTGCAGGTCGCTCTGAAGCGTTATCACTTTTAATTTTAGATGAGGCAGCATTTATCGACAAAATTGATGAAATATGGACAGCATCACAACAGACATTAGCAACTGGTGGTAATTGTGTTGTAATAAGTACTCCAAATGGAGTTGGTAATTGGTTTCATAAAATGTGGACAAGCGCAGTTGATGGAGATAATCAGTTTAATTTTGTTGAATTGCCATGGAATTTGCATCCAGATAGAGATCAATTATGGCGAAATGAACAAGATAGAATTTTAGGCCCGACTAAAGCTGCTCAAGAATGTGATGCTGATTTCTTATCATCTGGAAATTCAATAGTTGATCCTAAAATTTTACAATGGTATAAAGAAAATTTAGTAAAAGATCCTTTAGAAAAAGGTGGAATAGATCAAAATTTATGGGTATGGGATTATCCTAATTATTCAAAAGAATATTTAGTGGTAGCTGATGTTGCAAGAGGAGATGGTTCTGATTATTCAGCAGCACAAGTTTTTGATGTTGAAAGTTTAGATCAAGTAGCTGAATATAAAGGACAACTTTCAACTACAGATTTTGGAAATTTTTTAATCGAGTTATCTACAAAATATAATGATGCGTTACTAGTTATTGAAAATAATAATGTAGGGTGGGCTACAATTCAAACCATAATTGATAGAGAGTATAAAAATTTATTTTATCAATCTAAAGATTTACAATATGTTGATGTTGAACATCAACTTCAATCCAATAGATACACAGCTCAAGATAGAAATATGGTTCCTGGATTTTCAACAACAATAAAGACAAGACCATTAATTGTTGCAAAAATGGAAGAGTATATACGGGAAAAACTTGTTAAAATTAATTCAGCTCGACTAATAGAAGAATTGTTTGTATTTATATATAATAATAATAAAGCAGAAGCTATGAGTGGTTATAATGATGACTTAGTTATAGCATATGCAATTGCTTTATGGGTTAGAGATACAGCATTAAGGTTGAAAAAAGAAAAAGATAATTTACAACGAGCAATGTTGGGATCTATTTTAAATAGTAATAAAGGTCATGATGCTGGATTTTCTAAAGGGAAAATAAAACCAAAAGATAATCAATGGGAAATAGACATTGGTGGTCAAAAAGAAGATTTAACATGGTTATTATAAAATAAATGAGGTAAAAAATGGCAGAACGTAATAATATATTTAATAGACTAGGGCGTTTATTTAGAAGTAATATAGTCATAAGAAAAACACCAGACGATCGGTTGGTTGTTAAAGATGTTGATTTTACGCAAATGAGTTTATTATCTAACTTTATCGATAGATATACTAGATTAATGAACACAGGATGGGGTACAGGTTATGCTGCAAAACAAAATGCTAAAAATGCATATGAAGTTGCAAGACAAGAGTTGTTTAGAGATTATGAACTTATGGATGGCGATCCAATTATTTCTTCAGCACTAGATGTATATTCTGATGAATGTACAATAGATAATATTGAGGGACAAATTTTATCAATTAAGACAGATAATAGTAAAGTTCATAAAATATTACATAATTTATTTTATGATATTATGAATATTGAATTTAACTTATGGTCTTGGCTTCGTAATTTAACTAAATATGGTGATACTTACTTATTGTTAGATATAGTTGATAAATATGGAATTATTAATATTAAACCATTATCGCCATATGATGTTATTCGACTTGAAGATCATGATCCTAGTAACCCTAAATTGGTACAGTATGAATTAATAGGTGAATCAGGGATTGAAATGAGTACTTCAAAAGTAAGAAATAAAGTGTATGAAAACTATGAAATCGCTCATTTTAGATTATTATCAGATGCAAATTTTCTCCCATATGGAAAATCAACGTTAGAAGGTGCTAGGCGAGTTTGGAAACAGTTAACTCTTATGGAAGATGCTATGTTAATTCATCGTATTATGAGAGCACCCGAAAAACGAATTTTTAAGATTGATATTGGAAATATTCCACCTAACGAGGTTGATAATTTTATGCAAAAAATTATTAACAAAATGAAAAAAATTCCTGTTATAGATCAAGATACAGGAGAATATAATCTTAGGTATAATATTGAGTCAGTTACAGAAGATTATTTCTTACCTGTTCGTGGTGGAGATAGCGGTACAGAAATTGAAACATTACCTGGGTTAACTAATGATAATGCTATTGATGATATTGAGTATTTGAGAAATAAGTTAATGGCTGCTTTAAAAATTCCTAAAGCATTTTTAGGGTATGAAGAAGGAATAGGAAGTAAAGCAACTCTAGCTGCTGAGGACGTTCGATTTGCACGCACAATTGAGAGATTTCAAAAAATTCTAGTCGCAGAGCTAGAAAAAATTGCGATTGTTCATTTGTACGTTCAGGGGTTTGAAGATGCTGAGTTATTAGATTTTAAACTTGAATTAACAAATCCTTCTATGATTCATGAGCAGGAAAAGCTTGAACTATTAACACAACAAGTAGACATTGGACAAAGCGCTATGGAAAATAAATTATTTTCTAGAGAGTGGGTATATGAAAATATTTTTGATATGAATGATCAAGATAAACAAGAAATATTTCAAGGTATCATTGAAGATCAAAAACAAGCTTATCGTATGGAACAAATTTCAATGGAAGGAAATGATCCAGCTGAAACAGGGGAGAGAGCAGGTGATGAAGAAGATATTGAAATGGCTCGAAAAGGTGAATGGGGCGGAAGCGAAAAAGATCCCAGATTACCTGAGATAGATTATGGTAAAGCAGCTGCTAGCGATGTGAAACAAGCAGCTAAGTATGAACGAGAACGGTATGGTAAAAGAGAATTTAAAGGCGGAAGCCCTTTATATCCTGGAAAAGGATCTACAATTGTTAAGAGTGAGGGATTACTTACTGAATTAAAGCGAAAGTTTAATAAAAATAAAAGTAATAACGGGCTTTTGGATGAAAAAATAATATTAGACACTGAAAATGAAGAATAATTATATTAATAAAAAAGGAAATTTCATATTTATATATGAAAACGTGTATTCGAGTCGGAGATATCTTTATGAAGCACAATAGAAGAGTAAAACATAATAAAATTCGTAACACTGGCTTGCTTTTTGAGTTTTTACTAAGGCAAGTAACAGCAGATGTGTTTAGTAAAAAAGAAGAAAGTACTGCGGTTGATATTATTAAAAGACGATTGAATGAAAAAACTGAGTTAGGAAAAGAAAGAGCTCTGTATAACATTTTAATCAATAAAAAATTTAATAGTGACAAAAAAGCAGAATTTTTTATTTCTGAAGTACTTAAATTAAGAAGGGGGTTAAATATTTCTCAATTACGTAGAGAAAAATTTAATCTTATTAAAGAAATAAAAAATAAATATGACTTAAATAAATTTCTTTCTTCAAAAGTTCCTAACTATAAAATGTATGCTTCAATATACAAAATATTTGAACATGAAGCTGATCTATCTCCGGAGGAAAAAACAGAAACGCATTTTAATTTAATTGAAAATATAACTAGTAAGGAAAATATTAAACTTTCAGAGACTATAGGACCAAAATTACCAGATGATGAAGATTTGCGAATTATTTCATATCGAATTTTATTAGAAAAATTTAATCAAAAATATTCGTATCTCGATGGTAATCAAAAAAATCTTCTTAAGGTATATATTAACAATGTTTCAAATGTAAATTCTATAAAAGACTATATTAATGAAGAAATACCAAAAATTAAAACTCATTTGAGAACATACAGTAAAAAGGTTGATGATAAAGTTACAAGAATCAAATTAACAGAAGCGATTAAATCAACAGAAAAATTTTGTGGTTCGAATAAATCAAACAATGTTAAAGATTCTGCAGTAATTCAAATGATGCGATATTATGAGTTAATAAAAGAATTAAAGAAAAATGGATAAAAATTTTGAAATTAAGCTAAGGGCTTTTATACGTGAATTATATTATAAAGAATATCGGGATATTGAAGAAGACGACGATATAGATGAGATAACCACAACAGGTGATGTTGAAGGATATAGTACACCATATGCTTTTGCTGATGATGAAGAAAAAAGAAAAAAAAAACTTAAACCAGCGTTAAAAGCGACTGGTTATGAACTAGTAAAAGAAAATATTGATAAACAAGATTTAGCTTTTTTAAAGCAATTTATACGCAAACAAGTAGCGTCAATTTTAAGAGATATTTGGATAAAACGTACTTCTTGGGCGTAATTTAGGAGATATATAATGTATCAGGCAGATTCAGATGATAATACCAAATCAAGTCCAAAACCACTACAAGTGTCAGTGTTTGGAAGGGCTATAGCACCTGCAGCAGAAGCAGAAGTTGACAGAGCCAGCTATGTAATAATAAATGTAGAACATGGTACTAAATATGAATTTTTATATGAATCCGGAGGGACGTATGTAGATTATGGAATAGTTGCAGCTGATGGTCCTTTAAGAATAAATATTAATCCTATTGCTTGGAAAGGTGGGGCCGGTACGACTGGCCATGTATCTTTCATATATCGGGGAGGATTATAATGGAAAGTAGACAATTATTAGTTGATTATATTCCATTTGAAGTAACTCCGCAACAAATCAATGAATCGTTGAAAAAAAATAATGGACGACTTATTGTTAATGGCGTTCTTCAACGAGCTGGATCGAAAAATCAAAATGGAAGAATATATCCTAGAGAAGTTTTGATAAGAGAGGCTAAAAAATATGCGGGAACTCAAATTAAAGAACGAAGAGCTTTAGGAGAACTTGATCATCCAGACTCTTCTGTGGTTAATTTACAAAATGCTTCACATAATATTCTTGAAATGCATTGGGATTCTAGTGATTTAATGGGTACTGTTGAGGTATTAGGAACTCCGAGTGGTAATATTTTAAAAGAATTATTTAAAGCTGGTATAAAGCTTGGTATTTCATCTCGCGGCTTAGGATCTGTTAAAGAAATTAGTGAAGGTGACGGTGATGATATAGAAACAGTTGAAGTTCAACCAGATTTTGAATTAATAGCATTTGATTTTGTTAGTA
Organism: Candidatus Pacearchaeota archaeon; assembly: GCA_002690445.1. The sequence goes on along the minus strand of NZER01000003.1, from coordinate 14,832 downwards.
ATCCAAGTACTCAAGGGGCATTTATGCGTCCAATGAATGAATCTGTAAATTCTACTAAAAGAACGTGTGGTAAATGGTGTAAAGTAGAATCTATAATTAATGATATTATGCAGGGAGCATAAAAATGATTAGATTATCTGGATTGATTGATTTAAAAGAGCTTATCTCTGAAGAAGAAAGATATTATGCTCGAGACCCTAAAGGCAAACAAATTAGTGTGTTTACCGATAAAGATAATTGGGAAAAAGCTGTTAACCAGGGGGGATATGAGGAAGTTGATAGAGAAGAAGCAGAAAAAGAATTAGCTCAGCAAAAAGGAGCTAAACCAGAAGCCCCACCCGAAGAAAAACCTAAACCCAAAATGACAAAAATAGCTGCTGATCCGTTTGATGATGAAGATTCCGAAACAGGAAAAGATTATACGAGAAAGTTTATGGGAACGGATGAGCCAGGAGAAGAATTAGAAAAAGGTACTAAAGTTACCGCAAGCTGGAAGGGACTTACAGGAAAACAACAGGAAATACCAGATGGAGAAGTTATAGATGTTAAACATACTGAACGAGGTATGGAATATGTTATCAGCTGGAATAATGATCATAATGTAATACAACTACCGGCAGATTCTGTAACTTCACAAGAAGAACCAAGGGAAAAACCAAGCGATGAACCAGAAGGCGGTGAAAAACCAAGTGATTCACCTGAAGCTCGTTTAGAAAAAATAGATAAAGAAATAGAAGAAAAAGAGGACCAACGTAGGATTTTAAAACAATATATGACCTCATCAGGAATGGGTGGTATCAGTACGGATTATCTTAAAAAGTTGGACGCTCAGGATAGAGAGCTTCTGAGTCAATGGAGAGAATTACAAATGACAAAGATGGATATAGAGGCAGAGATTGACGCGGAAGAAGAATCAGATGATGAACTAGTTCCAGGCGAAACTTGGTATTCAGATGAGGAAGGTGATGAATATGATAAAGATGATTGGTATAAAGATGAATCAATAATTAAAAATGTAGGGTTTAAAAAATATGTAAGTGAAGTATATGGTATTTCACAAAAAAAGGTAAATAAACCGAGTATTATAAAGAAAAAATCTAAACAGCCTTTAGTAGAACAGATTAAAAAAGATATAGATAACTCTACTGTTAAAAAACTAGTTAATCAAATAATATCGTAGGAAACTATAAATGAATTTAACGAAATCACAACTCAAAGAAATAATTAAAGAAGAACTGTTAAAAGAACAAGATTCAGCAGCAGATAAAGATATGAAAGCCGCTAAAAAACTAGAGCTTAAGTTAGCAAAAATATATTCGATGGTTAATGATAATGTAAAGCTTATTGATAGGAATATATCAAGTTTTAATGCACCAGGACTGAGAGCTGCATTTTTAGATGGATTAAGGGCTGGACTTAAACCTGTCAGTGCAGGTGGAGGATTTGATGCGAGAGCAGCACAAAAGAGATTTGGGGATTATTTTAAAAGATGAAACTAACAAAATCAAAACTCAAAGAAATAATTAAAGAAGAATTATTAGGTGAACAACAAATAACTTTACGTTCGATGTATGATGAACTTGGTTATAAAATTGAAAATATGGGATGGATGCTTAAGAGATATCAACCAATTCGCGGTGATAATGTGATTGAACGAGTATATAAGCAGATGAGAAAGTTACATCATGGATTACATAAACATTTAATGAAAACATATAAGGATTGGGACTAAGATGCCTGCAAAATCTAAAGCACAACAACGATTTATGGGAATGGTTCATGGACTACAAAAAGGTACTGTGGACCCATCTAAAGTTTCTGGTAAAGTAAAAAAAGTAGCAAAAGATATGAAGGAAAAAGATGCTGAAGATTACGCTTCTACAAAACATAAAGGTAAGCCAGAGCATGTTAAGGAAGAAGCTTTAAAAAAATTAATAAGAAAAGAAATAGCAAGCATTTTTTCTGAAAAAGTGGCCATGCCGCACGGAGAACATTTACAGAAAGCACAGAAAGAAATTGCATATATGATTGGAGAAGGTCCATTGGAAAACGAAGATGTATATGATAAACCAATACAATCAATTAAATTTTTAAAAATAGCACAAAATGCTTTAAATAGAGTAAAGTAGGAGAAATTAAATGGCAACTAAATTAAAAGATTTATTAATTGAAATGTTTGAAGATGAAACTCCCAAGATTAATAAATATGAAGTTATTGAGAGCGTTGCTGAATATAGTAATATTGGAAAACAGCTATATAGTACATCAAATATTATGGAAATAGCTGAAGGATTAGTTAAAATGGCAGAATCCGCACATAACCATATTTTATCAGAAACAGATGACTGGTTTGATAAAGTCTCAATTAACCGTAATATGAAATCTCTACAGAAAATGGTGAGCGAGTTTAAAAAGACTTCAACAGAACATAATTCAACAGGTCAGCGATTAGTTGCACTTTATGAAGATATTGGTTCTATTTTAAATCGGTATTATGAAATTAAAGAAGCACATGAAGACGGTGAACATGAACCTATGAAAGGTGATAAAGATGAGTATCAACAATTTTTTATGGGAGCATTAAAGAAATTTGGTGTTTCTGAACCTGATCAGTTACCTGATGATAAAAAGAAAGAATTTTATAATTATGTAGATGCTAATTGGTCTGGAGATAAAGAATCTGATAGTGATTGATAGTTAGATGAGAGAATACTTTCATCACTTAGAGCATTTTGTTTTATATAGTTTAGTTATTTGGCAAATTGCATTAGCTGGGTGGTTAATTTTGAGGTATTTTATAAAAAATATACCTCCGATGTGGATAAAAAGGAGTGAAGAAGCGCTGGTAGGCGATTATGAGGCGGTTTCTCTTAAAAAGAAAAGTCTCGGTGTTGTTGATGTTGATGTTCAAAAGAGCATCTTTATAGATAGCCCAGATGAAATAGAAGTTAAAGTGGATGAAATTAAAAGAGGTAAAGTAAAAACACAAAAAAATAAATTACGAGAATTAAAAAAATGAAATTAACCAAATTAAAACTTAGAGAAATTATTAAACAAGTTATTGGTGAGCAGAATAAATCTGTACCACATAATTGAGCTACTCATGTTGAGTGGAAGGTTTCTACTAAGAAAAATATGGGAATTGGTGAAGTAGTGGATCATACATTATTAGAAGATGGGACTATTAATTTTTATACTGCAAAGTTCGGTAATAAGACCTTTAAAAACGTACCTGCAAGTATGTTAACAGTAGTAAAAGAACAGAGTCATAGACACTCTGCAACCTCGGAGCCTAAGAAGAAGAAGAATAAAAAAATGAAAGAGGCTAGAACTATTAATGTAGAACCCAATTGGGAAGGTGTATATCGGTTTTTTAAACATATGGAAGCAGCTAATCCTAGAGACTTTAAAAAAATAAAAACAAAGTTAGGTAGTGATTGGGGTAAATTAGAGAAAATGGGTCAACAGAGAGGTTGGTAAAATGAAAATAACTAAATCACAAATTAAAGAAATTATTAAAGAAGAAGTTCAAAAGCTAAACGAAGTACAAAGCTTAAGTTCAGACCAAATGAAAGCATGGGCCCCTATTATTAAAAAAGCTTCAAAAAAGCTTGGGTTTAAATATAATATTAAAGATTCATTTTTTAGTTTTGGTATTACAACACAAATAGTAGTATGGAGAATTGGAAAAGTAGGATCTAGCTCTACTTGGATTCTTGGAGAATTTTATAATAAAGCTAATGCTGATAAAGCTATTAAGGGCTTATCTAATATGATTGGTACTGAAGGAAAACCAGCTAAGTTTTCTGTAAGTAAAGATACAGCATATTATAGTTTTGCAGATGCTATGGGTGGAGGGTTTGCAAGGAGCGGTGATATACCAGGAAAGTGATACAAATAAATGAAATTAATGACATTACTTAAAGATATTATTGCTGAAAACTGGACAGTACGTAAGAGCAGTGGTAGAGGACAACATTGGGTTAACTATGATAATAAACCTTGGCGTCTTCAAGTAACAGTAACAGTTGGTGATGAAGGACCAAGTATTGAAACTTGGTTAGCTAAAATACCTAATCCATCTGGTAAATATATTTTTGATTTAAAAGGGGTATCTAAATCAGATGTAGATAAAATAACAAAGGCTGTTATTAAACAGGAAGATCCAACTCGAATTGGTAAACAAGTAGCTAATAAATATAGAAGATATGCGACATGATTAAATTAAAAGAATTATTAAAAGAAGAACAACTGAATGAAGCTATATCCGCAGAAAAAGCTTATATGGATTTAGCAGATTATTTAGAAGATTTTAGAAAGAAGTGGATTAAAGCTGCATTGAAAGAAAAACCAAAGTTTAAAAGTTTAATAAAAAAAATAGATAAAGAAGCTTTGGAACTAATGAACAATGCAGACGCAATGTCAACTTATATTAAAACAGGCCACGAGTGGTAGGAGACAGTAAATGAAACAAACTATAACTGGAAATAGATTATTTATTAAAAGAACAGTATTGCCAATGACTAAGCAAGCTGGTATTAAAAAAATAAAAGTCAAAGAATTACCTGCTCAACTTCCGGATGATACACAGAGGATGGAACTTACTTTTGATGTAGATAAAGAAACAAATGATAAATTGTTAGATTTATTGAAGAAAAAAGCTGGTAGAAAAAATACTAAGAGGAGACAGTCTCTTAATTTAACGGTTTTAAAGGAACTAGTAAGAAAAATGATCGAACAAGAGATTCAGAAATTAAAATGAAAATAACAAGATCACAAATACACCAAATTGTTAGAGAAGAAACTCACAAGATAAATGAAAAACTTGATTGGAGTCAAGATAAGAGTGCACTTGCACAACATTTAGCAAATGATTTTAGACGAGCTGGAATTAAAATTTTAAAACATGAAGTTATGAAGCGGGGGTATAAAGGTAGATATGGTGCTTTCATCCATGTTAAAGATAAGGATGGTAAAAAAATAGTAATGCCATTTTCAGTTAAAGATGATTTAATGTTACATTATGATTTAGGACCTAAATCAATGAAATTGGGTAAAGTTGATGATACTAGCAGAGTAGCTGGTGGTTTAAGGAAATTGGCACAGTTATCTGGTTTTGGACAGGGTAAATTAGTAAAGAGTGGTAAATATGAAGCTATGAGACCAGGTCAACACCAAAAGAACCTTATAAAACGACAAGCTGATCAGAGAGCAAAAAAGTATCAAGCAAAACAAAGAGCAAAAGGATTAAAATGGGATGAGAAGAAGAAAAGGTGGGTTAAAGAATCCGTAAATGAAGGATTTAATTCTTCGCAAATTAAAAAAGCAATAGATATAGCTAAAAAGATGAGTGGTAATATGACAAATGCCACTAAAAAAATTGAAAAAATTAAAAAGGGTTTATCTGAAAATCCAAAAGTAAAAGATGCACTTAGAACTGCAAACGAATCCATAAATGAAGGTACTGATATTAAAGTTAATAATGCTAGAGAATTAAAAAGAGAACTGATGAAAGCTTTTAATCAGATATGGAAAGGTAAGGTATCACCCGAAATTTATAGAGGAGATACAGGAGAATTTGTGGTAACAGTTAAGAGAGGTAGTAGAGGAGAGTTAGTTGAATTTGATCCAGAAGGTATAGCTAGAGCAGCTAAATTTATTGGAAAAGAAACACCGTGAACCTAACCAAATTACAGCTCCGAGAAATGATTAGAGAAGAGTTACTTAAAGAAAAAGTATTACAGTTTTCTAAAAAGGGAGAACGATTTATAAAGAGGGATATACAAGATTTAAAGTCACATATTAAAAATTTAGAAAAAGGAGTACAACGAAATGACGGAAATATAGTTAGAGATGCTATAGATGATATCACTGAAACAACAACATGGGTTAATAAAAATTTAAAAAAATATTTTGCTAGAATAGTGGGAAATTATTAAAATGAAAATAACAAAATCACAAATACGAAAAATTATTAAAGAAGAATTAAAATCTTTAAGTGAAGCAAGAATGGTTCAACTTCAAATTCCATATAGAGATAGGAAAAAAACGGAACAAATTTTGAAAAAGTTAAGATTAACTCCAGGTAAAGATTATGATTATGGTGTTGGTAAAGGGGCTACTTTTATTTTAGAACTAGATGTAAAGCATGAAGATAAAGTTTTAGAAATGCTTATTAAAAATAGAGTGCAGGTGCACGGAATATAAGGAATTAATTATGGCGAGCGCACAACAATTATATGATCAAATTGCAGATTTATTTGTAGATTTTCAAGAAAATCATGAAAAATTTATTTTTAATCAAAACAAAGCTGCTGGCCGAAGAGCTCGCAAAGCTATTGGCGAAATAAAAAAAATTATCACTGAATATAGAAAAGCATCAGTAGCTGAATCAAAACTTTAATGAGGTTATTATGGCTATAGGTTTAGATTGCGGTACTTCATTTTATATAACCGCAAAAGAAGATTCCATTAAAAAACAAAGAAATGCATTTCTTACAGTAGACGGAGATGCAGAGCAGGCAAAACGAATGCTTAGACGACAGAGTATTCCATTTGTTGAGAAGGCGGGTAAGGTTCATATTGTAGGACAGCATGCTTTTAATTATGCTCAAATTTTTAGCGCAGCAACTTTAAGGCGTCCGATGAAAAGTGGGTTATTGAATCCTGAAGAGAAAGATTCACTTCCAATTCTTAATGCAATTATAGGTGAATTAATAGGTAAATCAAACAAAAATGAAATATGTGTATATTGCGTACCAGCAAAACCTATAGATCAAGATCGTGAAATATCATATCATGAAGATGTTTTGGATACTATTATTGGAAGTTATGGTTATAATACTAAAAAAGTAGAAGAAGCAGTAGCTTTAGGTTATGAGGGATTAGTAGACCATCAACTTACAGGAATTTCTATATCTATGGGTGCAGGTATGTGTAATATTGCTGTAATGTATCAAGGTATGACAGCAGTGTCATTTTCAGTAGCAAGGGGTGGTGATTGGATTGATAATAATGTTAGTGTTGATACAGGAGTACCAATTGCTAAAGTTACTAACATTAAAGAGTCTTCTAATCAATTAGATTTAACTAAAGGGGTTATGCAAGATATATATGGAGAAGGAACAGAAGAGTATAATGTAATGCATGCTATCAGATCTTATTATGGAGCATTGATTAATTACTTATTAACAAATCTTAAAGTACAGTTTGAAGGAGCAGCTAATGTCCCAAATTTTCCTGATTCAGTTCCTATTGTTATTGGTGGAGGGACATCATTAGTTAAAGGATTTTTAGATGTATTTAATGAGCAGTTTGATCAAGATACATTTCCTATTCAAGTTAATGAAATTAAGATTATAGAAGATGCTCATACTGCAATTGCTCGTGGATGTTTAAGTGAAGCACAGTTAATAGAAGAAGATACTTCTCAACATAAACAAAGTGATGAAACTTAAACAAGTAGACTGGGATGTAGTTATAACTAATTTTAGGAGTATATTATGAAAAAAACGACTGTTAAAAAAATAAAAGAATGGTTAAAAACTCTTGAAGAAAATAGATATAAAAAACGNTACATGTCTGATGCTCGACGAATTGCTTGGTTTGTTAATAATAATTTATCGGAAGATTATGAAGNAATGCCAATTTCTTTAAGAAAAAAATGGCCTAAAGCNCANTATCANAGAGAACGATTTTTGGCTAAAAAATTTTNAGAGTCNTTAACACAAAATGAATCAATACTTAAAAAGATACGTAATCTTATTAGAGAAGAAATACAGGGATTAAATGGAAGATAATAAAAAGAAGAATAATTATTCTAAAGGGTCATATGTTGAAGTTAAAAATAATAATGTTGAAAGAGCTCTTAAACAGTTTAAGCGGAAGATCAAAGATAGTGGATTAATGCTTGAAATTAAACAGCGAGAATATTATGAGAAACCTTCAGATATACGTAGAAGGAAACGAAATTTAGGAAAAATAAGACAAAAATATAAAACCATTCGAGAAAATGAAGGTTTTTTTTAATTCTATTATATTTATATATACAAATTTAATACTCTGTCCTACCTTTTACAGAGTCTAATAAATTAGATTAATTGTAATTTATTATAGTTCATGTAATAACTATATTTCCCAATAACATAAAATATTTGGAGAAGACACATGAGTGATCTTTTAAAAGAAGCCATTGCTGATGCAAAAGCAGTTCGCGAGACAGCGTTAGCTAATGCTAAGATGGCACTTGAGGAAGCATTCACACCCCAGCTTCAATCTATGCTTTCTGCTAAACTTCGTGAAGACGATGATGATATGGAAGATGAGATGGAGCCTGAAATGGAACCTGAAATGGAGCCTGAAATGGAACCTGAACCCGAAATGGGGGATGATGAAGTAGAAGTTCCTACAGAACAAGAAGAAGTTCCTATGGGTGATGAAGAGGAAGAAGAACTTCCTGGTGAAGAACTTCCTAGTGATGAAGAAGCCCCTACGGAGCAAGAAGAAGCCCCTATGGGTGATGAAGAGGGTGAAGAACTTCCAGGTGAAGATGAAGTTCCTGATGATGACGACATGGGAGAGAATGTACTCGACCTTGAATCTATTATCAAAGAACTTGAAGCTGAACTTGAAGAAGAAGATGATGCCTATGATAAAAATGTAGAGGGTGATAAAGACCCTGAACATGTTGAAGATTTATCTGAGGAAGATGATGAAGTCTATGAGGTTGATGAATCTCTTTTCGAACAGGAAGATGAAGATGATGATAAAGAAGACAAAAAACAAAAAGATGATAAAGACCTTGAAGAAGAAGATGATGCCTATGATAAAAATGTAGAGGGTGATAAAGACCCTGAACATGTTGAGAATATGGCAGAAGAGCTTAAAGAATATAAAGAAGCTGTTACATTTTTGAAGGACAAACTTCATGAAGTCAACATCTTGAATGCTAAACTCTTGTTTACAAACAAATTGTTCAAGGAATTTGCGCTTGATAACAATCAAAAACTGAGAGTAGTTGAAACATTTGACAGAGCACAAACAACACGTGAAATCAAATTAGTGTATTCAACTCTTGCTGAAAGTTTTAAAGATGGTAAAATTGTGCGTAAATCAAAAATTAAGGAATCAGCTAGTGCTAGATCCGGATCAACTAAACCTTCTAAGGAATCAAGAAAAGTGATTACTGAAGAAACACAGGTTGCTGAAAGATTTAGAAAACTTGCTGGTTTAATTTAACTAAAATTTTTAATATAATATAGGAGAAGTTAAAATGTCAGATTATATTAATGAAGCACTTCTTGGAGCCTCCCCTTATAAGGATCAGCGCAAAGAAGCTACAAAACTCGTTTCAAAATGGGAACGTACTGGATTGCTTGATGGTATTGAAGGCGACTTTGAACGAGGCGGAATGGCCCAGTTGCTTGAAAATCAAGCTCGTGAGCTAATTAAAGAAGCGTCTTCTACAAGTCCTACTCAGCCTGGTAGTACTAATGCATATAAAGGCGATGAAGAATGGTCAGGTGTTGCACTTCCATTAGTTCGTAGAATTTTTGGAGAAATTGCAGCACAGGAATTCGTTTCTGTTCAACCTATGAATCTACCTTCCGGTCTTGTTTTCTATCTTGATTTTCAATATGGAAGCACCCGTCAAGGAATGGATAAAAATAGTTCTTTACAGGGTAAAACTGGTAAATATAGCCCTTCAGGTTCATCAGCACCTTATGGTGGTGATGACTATGCTGGTGGTTTCTATGGCGCAGGTCGTTATGGATATTCACAAGCTACAGCGTCAGAAGCAATTGGCTCTGTAACAATGGCGCTAGCAACATGGAAAGATATCAATTTTGATACTGAAATGAGTGGTAGTCATAATAAAGGTAAGATTTGGAAAGTAACTGAAGCATTAGCAGCCACAGATGTTGATAAATTATCTATAAGATCTAGTAATATAGTATCAGGAGCTGTTAGTGCTAATAATCCTCATGGTGCTGGAATTGGAGATACAAAGCCAGTTAATAGGCTTTATCCACAATTTACTAGTATGACTGGTGATGATGGCGAAGCAGGAAGTATAAGTTTTATTGTTTCTGCATCAGTAGCAACGGATTTTAATAATTCCGGTGAATATGTTACTTATCCTAAGTTTACTACAGAAGCCGCACGTGGCGATTTTGAAGATACTGCAGGTGATGCTAGTAAAGATTCACTAGCAATTCCACAAGTTGATATTGAGTTGAAATCTCGTCCAATTGTTGCTAAAACACGTAAATTGAAGGCAGTTTGGACTCCTGAGTTAGCTCAAGATCTTAACGCATATCATAGTGTTGATGCTGAAGCAGAATTAACATCTATGTTGAGTGAATACGTTTCGATGGAAATCGATTTGGAAATACTTGATATGTTGATTTCTGATGCACAGACAGTTGATTATTGGTCACTCCATCAAGGAAATGACTATGATTCAAGTGCTGATGAGTTCGTAAATACTACGTTTTATGGTACACGATTTGAATGGTGGCAGACAATTGTTGCTAAGATTCAGAAAGTTTCAAACGAAATACATCGTTTAACATTACGTGGTGGCGCAAACTTTGTTGTTTGTGGTCCTAAAATTGCCACAGTTCTTGAATCCTTACCAGGATATATGTCAGAAACTGATGGTGATAAGCAGTCGTTTGCTATGGGTGTACAGAAAATGGGTGGAATTTCCAACCGTTGGACAGTGTACAAGAATCCATATATGACTGAGAATACTGTTCTTGTTGGTTTCCGTGGAAGTAACTTCCTAGAAACAGGTGCTGTATATGCTCCTTATGTACCATTGATTATGACACCACTTGTGTATGATCCTAATGATTTTACACCAAGAAAAGGTGTTATGACGCGGTATGCTAAGAAGATGATCAGACCTGAATTTTATGGTAAGATCTACGTTGACGCACTGGATGAACTGTAATACTTTAACCTTTTATGAGGAGGCTAATTAATTTTAGCCTCTTCATGAATAATGGAGAAATAGAATGGCTATAAAAAAGCAAATCACATTTGAAGGGTTAACGTATAACTTAGATAATAAGGATCGAGTTGCTGCACGTGCAGCAACACTTAGCGATACTGAGTTAGTTCAAGCGTCAGTTCCGAATTTTAGTAACGCGATAGAGGTAAATGCCGCTACTCTGACTCTTGCTTACAACACCCATGCGGGTCGACCAGTAATTCAAAGACAAGCTTGTGTATTTACTTTACCAGGAATTGGTGTATTAGGACAAACTTTTTGGGTTGTTAATGGTGCCGCTGATGGTACATTAATGACAATAACTATCAATTCTAGTGATAAATTCCTTTGGGATGTCGCTGGTGCCGCAGGTACTAATAATAAGGATGTTTATAATACAGCCGCAACTGCTAAAAAAGGTGATTATATTAAATTAGCTTTTGGTGATAGTGATGGTTGGATTATCTCAGAAATGGGCGGTATTTGGATAGACGAATAAAATACTAAACCTTAAAAATGTTTTAAAACCTAAAAAAGGACAGATTTATTCTGTCCTTTTTTATATTAATAGTTTTAGATAACTAAGATATTTATAATTGATAATGGAGATATAAATGTCAAAATTTAATTATATATATACTGATCCAACTGATTCAAATCAAGTAACAGGTTCAACCCCGTATGCTTTATATGATACAGATACTACTTTTGTTACTGACAGTTTGAATGTTTGTAAATGGGTAGCACGTAGATTAGGTCACCCAATTATGCAGTTAGAATTCAATAGCGGTTCAATATATACTTGTTTTGAAGAATCAATTTCTGAATATTCATTACATATTAATCACTATAATATGAAAAACTGGTTGTGGGATTCATATGGGTCTAGTAATAGAATATCAGGGTCGGCTATGAGTTCAACAGGAAGTAATGAACCAGTTCATCCTCATATGGGAACAACTTTTGCTTTATCAGAACAATACGGTCAAGCTGCTGTTGTTGGTGGTGATGTTTCTTTAAAAAGTGGTTCGGTAACACTTGTTGATGATCAACAAGATTATAATCTTCAGACGTGGGCAGAAGCTTCAGAGAGTAATAATAGACTTATAGTTCAAAGAGTTTATAATAGAGGCCCATCAGCTATAACTAGATTTTATGATCCGTTTGCTGGTAGTTTTGAACAACGACAAATGTTAGATGGGTTTGGAATGGGAAATGTTTCTCCTGCAATAACCTATATTATGAGACCTATTTCATACGATATATCTAGAGCTCAAGCAATTGAAACCAATGATTTAATTAGAAAATCAGCTTATTCATTTCATATAGTTAATAATGTTCTTAAAATATTTCCTATACCACAAGCAGGAGATGCAGGAGAAAAAGTATGGTTTGAATACTATGTAAGAAACGATGTTGCAGATACAACAAGATCTTATACGACACATAAAGTTTCAGATCCAAGTAATGCTCCTTATAAATTTATCACATATAGTCAAATTAATTCTGCTGGACGTCAATGGATTAGAAAATTTACATTGGCTCTTGCCAAAGAGTTGCTTGGAATAATTAGAAGTAAATACGCTTCGCTTCCGCTACCAAATGGAGAAGTTGTAATGGATGGTGAAGGATTAAAAGCTGAAGGACGTGAAGAAAAAGAAGCACTATTAACTGAACTTACAGAATTTCTTGATAGTGTAACATTAGTAGAAAGATCTCGAGCTGAAGCTGATACTGCCGAAGCTAACCAACAACTTTTGTCTAGATCACCGTTACAGATTTATATAGGATAATGATGTGGCTGAAACTAAACCATTTTTTATTCCACAAAAAGAAGTGGATCTCGTTGATGCTCTTAATGAAGAGTTAATTGATAATGTACTTGGACAATATGTTGATATTTATAAAGTATCAGTTGAAGATACAGAAGAAAATTTGTATGGAGAGTCATCAACAAAATATTTTGAGAAAGGATTTAGAGTTAATTGTTTGATATCTTTTGAAGAGCCCGCAATTGAACAAAATGACTTTGGTCCTGATTTAAATGCTAACTTAGAAATGTATTTTCATAGAACTACACTTAAAGAAGCTAATTTTTATCCAGAAATTGGAGATATAGTAGATTGGAATGATTTTTATTGGGAAATAAATTCTATAACAGAACCTCAACTTATCGGAGGACATCAAGCATTTAAACATATGATTAAAGCTGTTGCTAATAGAGCGAGATTATCGAGTTTACAGATTGAGGAGAGACCAAGATAATGAGTATGGATTTATTAAAAGATAGATTTTCAGTATATCATCCAACAAAAGATGATTTAACTTTAAATTTTGAAGAAGAGATTGAAAAAAAAGAAAATATAATTCTAAATTTGGAACAAGAAAGTAATAATTTAGCTAATCAAGTAGTTACATTAGAACAACAAAAAAATAATCTTTTACAAGAATTAAATAAAGCAAGACATTTTGAAGAAGGTGTGTTTTCAACGAAAAGAAAAGAACATATAAATGAAATTCAATCAAAAGAAAATATTATAAAGGAAATTAAAACAGAGTTCAGTCCACTACATAAAAAAATTGATGAACAAAAAGTTCAACTTTCTTATAGAGATGATATAGTAAAAAAATATTCAAATATAAATAAAGAATTAAATGAAAAAATAAATAAACTTAATTATAAGGTAAATTATCAACAAAAAAACAGTAAAAAAATTATTAGCGAAATAAAATCAGAAAGAAAAACAACTTATCAAGATTATATAAATAATTTAGATGCATATGAAAATGCACTAACATCAAAAAATGGAATAATAAATAATTATAAAACTAAATTAAAAGAATCTTTAGATAAGTTAAAAGAAACTAATGATTTAATTTTTGATTTAAAGAAAAATATTAAAATTAATGAAAATGTTAGAGAACAATTAACGGAGAAAAAAGAACATATTTTAAATTTAAATGAAAAAATAGATTCATTATCAAAGGAAGTAAAACATCTTTCAAGCTTATCGTATGAAAATTCTATTTTAGAATCCAAATTACAAAAATCTGAAAATTTTGAAAATTTGGTGAATAGTTTAAGAGTAGATGAATATAAGGATGAAATCAAATTTAAAGATGATATTATAGATGAAAAACGACAAGAATTATTGGAGAGTATAAAACAACTAAATAATTTAAGTGCAAAAATTGATAGTTCACAATCAAAAAATAAACAAGATAAAGAAACAATAAAAAATTTAAAATCTAATGTAAAAGAAAATAAAAATTCATTTATTTCACAAACTGATGATTTTAAAAATATAATAGACAAAAAAGATAACTATATAATGAAATTAAAAAATGAATCTGAAAAACTCTCAGAAAAAGTTATTGTATTATCGGGGTTGGCTAGAGAAAATCATATCTTACAAAATAAATTACAAACAGCAGAAAGTTTTCAAAATATAATAGTTAGCAAAAAAGATAAATTTGAAAAAGACATAAAAGAGACGAATCATTTAAACGGTTTGAAGTTAGTTAATTTATTAACAGATGTTTCAAGAAAAAAACAAGGAAATGAAAAACTAACTTGGAACAAATGGTTAAATATACCAGAGAATAATTATTTATTAAATTTAGATGAAACAGTAGCTAAAAAAATATTTAACGAGAGTAATTATTTAGTACAAGAAGCTATAAATGCTATAAATAGACAAGAGTCGATTGAAGATGGAACAATAACAGGGAATATCAGAGGACCAAGAGTTACTAAGATACATTACGGACTTGAATTTGATGGCCTAAAGCAAAGTCTTAATACAACATTTTCAGATGGTGTTAACGCACCTACA
>NZER01000002.1 GCA_002690445.1 Candidatus Pacearchaeota archaeon | reverse complement strand
AGTCTGGACGGAACAAGGCATCTTGCCTTGGGAACCGACAGGAAGCTGTATGTTTTTGTGGGAGGGGTGTTCAATGATATTACCCCCATACGATCTGGACCAGACTCTCTTACCAATCCTTTCACGACCAACGGTACGACGACCGTTTCCGTAGCGGATACGGCACACGGTGCTGAACAAGGAGATTTTGTGACTTTTGATTCATTCTCCACCCTTGACGGCTTGGACATGAATAATGAATTTGAAATCACCACCATCACGGATACGGATAACTACACCGTCACTCATACAGACACAGCCTCGGGATCCACGTCAGGCGGGGGAGGAACAGGAAATGCTAACTATCAACTCTCCATCGGAGAGGCAACATCCACCTTTGGGTATGGATGGGGTACGTCCACTTGGGGAGCTAGTACATGGGGAACAGCCCGTTCATCATCCACTGTGGTCATTTACGCACGCAATTGGTCACTCGATAACTTCGGGGAGGATTTGATCGCAACAGTCATTAACGGAGGAACTTATAAATGGGATCTTTCAGGAGGTGTCTCTAACAGAGCGGCAGTTGTTACCAACGCTCCTACGGCATCACGGTTCAGTTTAGTATCGGCGGATACAAGACATTTGTTTTGTATGGGGACGGAGACAACGATCGCCAATACAGCCACGCAGGATGACTTATTCTTTAGGTGGTCGGATAGGGAAGACTTGACGGATTGGACTCCCGTGGCAACCAATGAAGCGGGATCTCTTAGAATTGCGGATGGATCACGAATTATTGGAGCGGTCAAATCGACAGGACAAATACTTGTGTGGACGGATAAATCCTTGCATGGTGTTCAGTTTGTTGGAACGCCTTATACTTTTGGACAGCGTCAATTAGGGGCTAATTGCGGATTAATCGCCCAGCATGCCTGCATAGATGTAAATGGAAAAGCTTACTGGATGGGAGAGAATTCCTTTTACATGTATGATGGTGTGGTTAAAAAGATGCCTTGTTCCGTACAGGACTTTGTGTTTGATGACCTCAGTTTCACTAATAAAAATGACATCGCATGTGGATTGAACACCGAATTCAATGAAATTTTTTGGTACTATGCTACCGCCGGTGCCACTCAAATTGACGCAGGGGTTGTCTATAATTATTTGGAAAACACATGGTATACAATCAGCCTTGACCGTACGAGTTGGTTAGCCGCTGAAATATATGAACAGCCTATCGCCACTCAATACAGCACAACTTTAACGGCTAATTCCGCGACCATTATGGGTTTAACGGCAGGAGCCTCTTATACATATGAACACGAGAAAGGAAACAATCAGGCTGACGGTACGGCGATTAGTGCAAGCCTGACTACGGGCTCCATTGAAATTGCCACGGGGGACAGTCTTATGTCCGTCAGTAAATTTGTTCCTGACTTTACTAATCTAACAAATAATGTTGCTGTCACGTTGACTTTGGAGCAATATCCACAATCAGCATCTAATGTAACAACAACAGGAAACGTCACGTCTTCAACACAGAAAATTGACATACGGGGAAGGGGACGGTCCGTGAACCTCGCTTTTGTATCCAATACTGTGGATGACACGAACTGGCGGCTCGGCTCCATGAAACTGCAGCTCAGACCAGACGGGAGGAGATAATGGCTAAAATTACCATTACACGTCTACCTAACGCGACACCCGAGTATGAAAGTGGTCAGTTTNATCAAATGATNCGTCTTTTGGAGCAAATTATCTTGGTGCTTAATACTTCCTATGCTCANGACATNGAAGAACAAAGTAGCGGAAGGAGNTGGTTNCTTGGCTGATACATATAAAAATATTGGCCTAGATATGACCACAACTGGTCCTACAACCATTTANACTGTTCCNACGGCTAATCCAGGGGCATTACCCCCTGTTTTTCCAACCACAGCCNTANTNAAATCNATNCTCATATGCAATGATTCTGCNAACACCACCGAGTATACCATAGAATGGACNGACAGTAGNGCTTCGGCAACCTATAAAATTACCAANGATAAGACCATTGCTACCGANANNACCTATGAAGTTTTATTACAGCCTCTGGTTCTGGAGGAATCGGACTTAATTAAAATNACGGCGAATGCCGCCAATGAGATTCACATNACAATGAGCTTTTTAGAAACAACAAAAGGAGCACTCTAATCGAACTTCATTCNTTATTTNTTACNCCNGTNTTNNCNGTAAATTTCANCANNGGNGATTATGGNGANTTAATTAAAGCCNTCNGAGAGGTTCAAAAAGANGATNNAAAAGGGATTCAAAANACAAATCAAGGGGGATGGCACAGNCGTGATNATCTTCACGAGGACAANCGTTTTGGTGTCATTAAAGCNGATATCATTCACTACTGCNTAGANGCATTGGATCATTTAAGGGTAGAGGATCACTGTGAACCTGAGCTTACTGGTATGTGGGCCATGATCAATGGTCCAGGAACCTATAACAAATTGCATTCTCACCCCCATAATTATCTCTCGGGAGCTTTTTATCTGCAAGTTCCAGAGAACAGCGGCAAATTAACTTTTCATAATCCTCGCCCCCAATCTGAAGTTCTTGCCCCTCCTATGAAAACGGATCAATCCATTCATTTAGCCCCACGTGTGGGATGGCAGCCAAAAGTTAAGGACTTGCTTATTTTTCCGGCATGGCTTAATCATGAAGTGGAAATTAACAATTCAAAAGAAGACAGAATTATGTTAAGTTTTAATGCTAAAATACAAAGGAAATTAAATTAGATGGCTAAAATCGTAGAACCAGCGGAACTTCTAGGGCATATGGATACATCGGATGGGAGAAGAATTCCGCGCTATAAGTGTAAAAGTGAAACTACTCTTACCAATACAGTAACGGGAGAGGAATATGATTCAGAAGATGCCATGCAATCAGATGTTGATAATCCTTCCACAGCGACACAAGAGGCGCATATTAGACGAGATGTTAAGATTTTTGCACCATCACTGGCGGATATGGTAGGGGAAGTCCCTAAAGATTAAGCACTACAGGCCTCGCATTCAATCTCAGTTTCATTTCCATTTAACATTACTTTTTCATCAGAAGTATCATGACATCCACACCCCTTAAGGTGCTCGGACAGTGTCTTTTCTAGTCTTAAATTATCTCTCTCCGTAGCTAATAAACGTTCGTGATAGTGGCTCACCTTGTCAGCGAGGACAGCTATAGCCTTCAATACTTCCTGATTTTCCATTTTTTTCTCCTGATTTAAATTTTTGGGTGAGAACCAATTTAAACACATCTTTGATCTAAATCAAGACGATTAATGTCAAATTATGATAATAGTTTTCTTGACAAGGAAATTGTGATATGGAAGGGGGAGAAAATAGAATGAAAGATAAAAACGTTACACATTCATTTGATGGATTTATAGGCATTTTTGATAATGTACTTTCGGATCATTATATAACAGAGATAATAAAGTATTTTGAAAAATTAGATCAAACTGGGTTTATACAATCTACTAGACAATTCAGTGCAGCACACGTACGAGATATGGATGAAATCCAGTTTATAGAACCTCACGTAATACATCGGGTTTATGGAATATTTTTTCAAGATTTTTTCAAAATGGTCTGGGAAATTGTTTGGCCCCTATACACAAATAAATTTAGTATATTAAAAAATGAACGTATGGAAGCCGATGGACTAAAAATGAAACGTGTTAAGCCAGGCGGTGGATTTCATAATTGGCATTATGAATCTGGAAAAGATAATCCTGCTAGAAAAGTTGTAGTACAAATGTATTTAAATGATATTGACGAAGCAGGTGAAACAGAATTTTTATATCAAAATAAAAGATTTGCACCCAAGAAAAATAGAGTCCTAGTATGGCCTGCTGATTGGTTTCATACGCATAGAGGTAATCCACCAATTGGTAAGACAGACAAGTATATCTTAACCACATGGATACAAGAGAGTTTGTTAGTATGAAAGTAAAATGAAACCCCGACCGATACATTACATGGGTTTATATGGGGAAACTATTTTAAATTTAGATGATTCCTACATAAAACAGATTAGGGATTCAATTGAGTTGTTACGAAGAGGGGATGTTGAGGGAAGAAGAGTTTCAAATAATAATTTTGGTTGGCAATCAGGGTTTTTACCACAAACAGGGCCTTTCGAAAAATTAAGCCAGAAAATTTGTACGGAAGCTTTTGATTTTTGTAAGAACTTAAAAAAATTTGAATTTAAAAAAATTGTAATGACAGCCCTGTGGGCTAATATAAATTACAAGGGCGACATTAATTGGCCACATAATCACGAAGGGGATCTTGCGGGAGTTTTTTATTTAAATCCCTCTAAAAATTGTGGTAATTTGAGTTTGGTAAATTTTCAATATATGAGAACAGGATTAGGGAACTACCTTGATAATGAAAACACGATCGGTATTGAACCTAAAAAAAATAAATTGATTTTATTTAATGCTCCCACCTATCATTTCGTAGAAAAAAATTTTTCCGATAAGATTAGGATTAGCATGAGTTTTAATTTGGATATACTTAATGAATAAGGATATAATACTTTTTGGAAGAATAGTTAAAAGATATAAAATGTCCGTGGAAGATATTGATGATTTTAATGAAAAATATGAAACCGTAAAAAAACAACTTGATTCTTATGCTACCCGTTTAGCGGGAAGATTAAAATCAGAATTAAATTTTACCAAAATACTTGAAAAAACTTCTGCTTGGAAAAAAATAATGGAACATGTTTTAGATTATCAAAATACTTGTGTTACATATCACATACTAAAAGACACACATAATATGGATATACAAAGTTGCTGGATAAATGACATGAAATCAGGGGAATACAATCCTCCCCATATTCACCATGACGGAACGGGATGGTCCAGCGTTTTATTTTTAAAAATCCCTGAATTTGTGAATGATACGAAAGAAGGAGCTCATCATAAATTTAAAGATGGCCAATTGGGATTTATAGGTGTTGATGGCACAACCTCATTTTATATTACACCTAAAGTCGGGGATTTTTATATTTTTGAAGCGCGTCATCAGCATTTTGTTATGCCCTTTAAAACCAAGGACTCTAAAGCAGTTCGTCGATCCATGTCCTTTAATTTTATTGCAAATACTGAGAAGAAAAATGTTTGAAAAGAAAATAACTTTCATTGCCACTGATAGAGATTATGAAAATATATGGCCTCACCCCCAAGCTGCCAGTCATTTTATTCCGCAGAATTATAAAAATTTAAAGCGTCATTTGGATGAGAATCTTCACAAACCAACGGTTAAGACATGCATGCCTTTTTTGGATGCCTTAACTGCTGGTTATATTATTCCTTTTGACCAGGATTATATTGTGGATGCAACGGAAACCGATTTAAGCATATCCTCTGCCAACAAAGAACCTGAACCTGCGGGATTTCATAGTAAAACTCAACTTCCGTTAGGAGATGACAAAGGAAAAGAAAACGCGGGAAAATTTCATAACAAATGGTTAATTAGAACGCCGCCAGGATATAGCTGTTTATTTATTCAACCCCTTAATCGGATAGAAGAACGTTTTGAAGTTATATCAGGAGTGGTTGATACGGATACGTACATTAATGNAATTAATTTNCCTTTTCATTGGAAAAAATGGAATCAGCANACCCTTTTNAAAAAAGGAGAGCCNATGNTTCAAGTAATNCCNTTTAAACGAGAGTCATGGAAAAAATGGTCNGGCTTNNTAATGGAANTNGCCCANGGTCAAACCCTTCGACTTCTGGAAAGTAAGTTTGTGGATCGNTATAAAAAAATGTTCTGGAATAAAAAAAGTTTTAAATAAATAAAAAAATTAAGTGATGTTGATTTAAATGGTCAGAAAACAATTAAAAATGGAAAACACTCCAAACGTTTTATCAATAGACACCGATTATATTAAGTCTCCTGTTCATTTTAATAATGTTGTAGATTTTTTTTTAAATTATATTGATAATCTAGATATTAACAATATTATTTTTTCTCAAGCACATGTAAATATTTTTTACACACTTGATCCTATTTGTAGAAAAAAACAATCAATTAATTTAGTAAACATAGATCATCATCATGATATTTGGTATCAAGAAGTTCCTCTAAACTCATTTAATTCTTCAAATTGGCTTGGTTATTATTTAAATAAAAAAGATTTTATTGATAATATTTATTGGTTAGCAAATTATGATTCGGATAGAAACAACCATCAAGACTTAATTACAATAACTTATGATATAAAAGATATTAAATTTAAAAAATTTGATTATGTTTTTGTGTGCAACTCTCCTAATTATTCAAATTTGTTAAGTGAGACAGCTTTTGAAACTCTTATAAATATTGTTAAACATGTAAAAAAATGTAAAAAATTTGATTTTTTTAAACCTAATTTAGTTAATCATTTTTCAAAAAATATTTTAATCAATGACTAAAGTATTTAAAAGATTTCTTGATATATGATTAATTTAACTACCGTAGATGACTTTTTACCTAAAAAAGAATTTAACAAAATTCATAGCAATATTCCTTTTTTGGAGTGGGCTCCTAATGATTTAAATATTCCCAATGTTAATCATATATGGTATTCCTACGGACCCCTTTCTCCTCAAGATTTTTCTATGTTTAAAAAAGCATTAAAAAAGAAATTTAACAAAAAAATAATTAGTTGTAAGTTAAACTCATGGACGTGGGTTAACACTAAAGAGCCTAGACCTCACATAGATTATGTAAAAAATAAATGCGAATATCAGCTTCTTGTTTACATTAGAAGTGATGAAAGAATAAGTGGTGGAACAGCTTTTTACAGTCAAAATGAAAAAGGCTTAAATGAGATTGATATTCATATAGGGTTTAAGGAAAACAGAGCTATTTTATTTAAATCAAAAGACTGCTTGCATAGTCCATTGTTATGGAATTCTAAAAGTCAAACAGGAAGATATGCTGCAATATTTCAATTAGTAATTGAGGATTAGTTCTCCCCCGAAAGAAGAATGAATCAATTACTTAACATTGATGATAAAGCACTAATAATAAAAGATTTTTTACCAACAGATCTATTTAAAAAAATTAATAAATTTGATTTCAGTAAATATAATAAAAAACTATCTAAACAATCATGGCAAAAAAGTTTGTTTACGGATCAATATAATAATGTGACACAAGAAAATGTAGAAAAATATGACGATATATACATAAAAAATTTAGAGAAAGAAAAATTTGATGATTATCTTCTCAAAGAGATTGCAGACATTGTTTTTCTTAATCCCTACATACCTACCAATAGAAAAAAAACTAGATTAATTATAAATTATTATGAATATAAAAAATACGCAGGAATAAATTGGCATAATGATGGATCACATACTTTAAGTTTTTCTTTATATATTCATGATTTATGGGATGAAAATTGGGGAGGTGAAACATTAATTGATACTGGAAGAGGATTACCCTTAGTCTCTTATCCTCACTCAAATACAATGCTTATTATAAAAAATGATATTCCTCATCGAGTATGTCCAGTAGTTGTAGATAAAAAAAGAAAAGTGTTACAGGGAAGGATACACTATTATGAATAATTAGGATCGTAGTCAATCCATGTTTTAGTCCAGACAGACCCATCACCTTCTGCATTATGAACAGCCAAAGCTTCATCATGAGATAACTGAGCCTGTTCAATTTCAATCTGACGAGTAGCCCCCCATGTAAGTAAATCCGCTATGGTTGTTGATCCAACAGCATCGGAAGCATCATTTAAGTCCGTATTTCCCGTCATGTTGCCACTAGCGTCCTTGTTTTGAATTTCATTTTGACCAGGTAGATCATTCCAAATAACAGCATGAATAGTACTCGGTAAAGAAATCATTGCGTTTCCCTTATCCTCCCAATCAATGTGAAAGGAATCATCTATTTTTATAGAACTGTCGTTATGTATTACAATTTGCGTTGCCATAAATATTCCTTAGTGTTTTATAATGTAGTTAACCACCACGTAAGGTGAAAAAGTATTGTTTCCCGCTGCCGTTACCGTTCCCGATAAAGCACCGCCACTAGAAGCTACTGCCACAGTACCCGTCAGCGTTCCCGCCAAGGTGTGAGCATGAGTGTGTCCCGTTCCTGAACCCGTACTTCCCGTAGGGTTGTTTTGAGCCCATACCGTCGTCCGCGGGTCGGAATGATCGACGGGCCCCCCTTGATAGTCGGTTGCTGCTGCTTTAGTGTGGGTATGGGAGGCTAGTTGAGCCTCGGTGAGTGATGTATTGGAAATAGATCCCGTTACCGATACCGCTTGGTTGTTGGTTACAGTATTAGTAACCGAACTTACCGCTTGGTTGTTGGTAACCGCCACGGTTACAGTATTCGCGCCTCCCGTTCCCGCCAAGTT
>NZER01000001.1 GCA_002690445.1 Candidatus Pacearchaeota archaeon | reverse complement strand
TCCCAGAATTTGTCATCACTATCCCATTTTAACTTATGAACATCCTCGGCGCCTGGTATATAAAGTCCTGCATCATCTACTATTGCATCTGTTTGATCTCCTGTGTAAGAAATAAATCCAGCACCAGCAGCTGCATCGTGATCTACTCCAGCAATTGACTTGAGTGAAAAAGAATTTGCATCAATTCTGGTAATTTTAAAAACAGTTTCAGAAAATGCTGCAGGAATACCATTACCAGATCTCTTAATTATGAAAATAACATTATTCGTAGACAATCCATGAGCAGTAGAAGTTACAACTGATGGATCTGCGGTAGTATATGCACAATTAGCAACAACATCTCCAGCAGCACCAAGTACAAGAGTTTTATCATTTACAATAGAAGATGATGATCTAAATTGAGATGTTGCACCTGTTACATCCAAATCACCATTAACTGTAACTGTACCTCCAACAGCAATCGACACAACATTGGTTGTTGAGTTTGCAAAATTTGCAATTAATACGGTATTAGCAGTTGTATCGTTTTGAACGTGTAGAGTATCACCAGTTGCTCCAGTTGCAGTTGCAGTAGATTCTATATGAACAAGATGTCCTGTTCTCGCAGTTGAAGAAGATATAGCACTAAACAATTTACCACTTGTAAGACCATCCGCAGAAACATCTATTGCAACAGCAGTAGTTGTTGGATCTGCATTAATGACTACCGCTGATGCAGTAGTGTGTTCTGAATCTATTTCAAGTGCAGGCAATCCTGTAGCAAGATCAGAATCTATGAAAAGACCCCTACCAGCTTTTGTCGATATTTCAAATGCAGTTGTAGCGATTGCTGCTACATTGGAAGTAGTAACTTTTGCAAGAGATCTTGTTGATCCACTATTAGAATTTGATGTTAATCGTATCAAAGAACCAGTAGCCAATGCATCATTGTCAACAGTAACAACAGACGCTGTTGTATGTGCAGATGCTATATCAAGGGCAGCACCAGTTGTGCCTACAATTCCACCACTAGATGAAGCATTATACGTAGAATTTGCATTTATTTTTACACGTTGAGAGTGTGTCTCATCAAACTGAATAGAAGTATTTCCAAGTGTATAAATTTTATCTGTTTTTGGTATTACACTATTAGCAAAACTTCCTTTTGGATTAATATCATCGGTTGTTGCATTTCCAAGAATAATATCTCCTTGAGTATCAACTGCACCTATAATCGTTACCGCAGCACCAAATCGTGATGCCAGATCCGCTTTAATTCCACCTGTAGTCTGTATCGACCCCTTTGATGCATCTGCAGCTAATGCAGAAGTAACAGATATTGTCGCATTAGTTACTCCATGAGTCATTGTCATGGTATTTGCAGTTACTACATTTGCAGTAAAACTTGAATCATTATCTCTCCATATTAATGTATTTGCAGTAATAGCATGAGTACCCAAATTAAGAGAAGTGTTTATCTCATTGGTACGAACTCTCCATACATCAAATGTATCGGTTACTGCGACATTTGCTCTTGCTACGCCAGGCATGTATTCTCTCTTTGAATGTGATTATGTAATAGTTGTTTTATTTCTTGTATTTCATCACGAAGTTTTAAACATTCTTGTATCTGTTCTTTCATAATATTTATATCATTCAAACCATTAGTAACTTCTTGGCGTCTACGAAATTCCTCTCGATGGGAAAATAGAACGGAAATATCTGAAGAAAGAAGGGCTTGATTGTTTAAATCCCTTACTATTCCTACTCTGTCTGTTTTTGCTAACATATCAGAAATCCAATGCTACTGCCTTCATGTCTTTGACTTTCGGTACGATTGAAGTTGAAGCAGAACCAAGTACAATCTTAATTGCAAAAGTTTTAAATTTATCATAGGTTACACCACTTGAAGTATAGTTTATATTATTTGCCGAAGATCTGAACACATATTCATTAACATCTGTCTCACTTGCAGAAATACGATTTGCATCTGTTTCTTGAACCATGAGAACATATGGTCTTTCTTCAAAACTGCCAGGATCTTCTGCATTATGTACTCTAAAATATACCTTAATATCTGTATCTTTTGGTTTGTATGCATTCAACCAAACCTTTATGTCTTGTGCATCAAAACCATCTTCTAATGTTACCCTTCTTGAAATATATCGTGCTTTTGTATTTCCCCCTGCCGATGCAAGTTCATTTTGAACTGTTATAACTCCTGCCCCACCTCCACTAATTGTAACAGTTGGTGTTTCATAGTATCCTGTTCCGGCCGTTGTTACTGTAACAACATTTAACTTGTTACTTGCAACATTGACAGTTGCTACTGCTCTTACACCAGTTGTGGGAGCAGAAACCGTTAATGTTGGTGCAGAACTATATTCAGAAGTTCCTGCATTTGTAATTACAAAATCTGAATTTGCAAGAGAACCACGATTTATTTGATTTTCGACTGTAATAAGATTGATTCGTGACATATCAATTGCAGGAGAAACCTTAGAATCATTAGATGTAAAATATGATCTCAAATAAAAGTTATTGGCCGAATATGCAACTGGGCCAGTTGTACTTCTTGATGCAATAAATTTCTTCTGTGCAGATAATGTATAATTTCGATTTGGACTAAAATCAATCCAATCACTATCTAAATTACTATTTCTGTTGGTATCACTTATAACTGCCGCATTATTTGCAGTTAAAATTCCTTTGTATGAAAATGTAATTGAAGTATTTGAAAATGTCAATTCACTTGTTGACAACTTAAATACATCATACGCAGGCCCAGAAGTATTACCAGAAAGTGGTTCTGACTCTGATGCAAAATAAAGTGCATGTGTTCCTGTATCAAACTCACAACGATTAACTCTGAACATCATCTGTTTTTCTGCATTTGGTTGCCAAACAGAAGAGTTTTGTGGTTGATAAAAAGATGCAACAAATGGTTGTTGTGAAACTTTAGTGTCTGTAGTATTCTTAACAGTCTCACCAAGATTTGCAACATGAATCTCATAACTTTTAGATGGAGATGTTAAAACAACCGCATATTCATCTGGATACAAATAGACAGGTGATTCAAACGTAAATCGTGTATAAGTAGTTGATGTTGCCACACTTGGTGCAGTTGAATTTGCAGTAGTTTCTGATGCATTCAAGGTTATTTCAGAAAACGGAAGTATCTGAGATGAACTTGGAAATCCATTTACTATCGGTCTAAGTGCAAGAGTAACAGGAAGTGTATCATCAATCGCTGAGAAAAATACATCTACACTACTTGCATAAATTCCATTCGGATTTTCATTTTGGTCAACAATGAAAGATTGTGTAAGTGGATTAATCCAGTTTGTTGATGTTGTAATACGATTAATAGTATCTTGTGTGACAGATTTCTCTTTAATATTTTCTCTTTTGGATTCCATCGGCCGAGTAGAAGAAATCCTACCAGTTCGTGATTCAAGAAGTCCCTGTACTCTAAAGATTTTTTCTGCAACCGATTCTGTACTTGCAACACTATCCGTTGAACTATCTGTCAAACGGAAAAGTTTTTCTCCACTCTTAAATGTTGTTGCAGGAAGTTCAAATTCTCCTGTAAGAATACCATTTGCATCAGCAGTCAATGCGGCCGCAAGAGTTGGTGTTGATGATGCAACTGCTGAAATATTTCCATTTGCTTTTGCAGAACCAACTCCTTCATATACTTCACCTGTTGCAAATCCACCTGTATGAATAACTTGTTCATTAGAAATGTTTGTAGATGAACCATTTGCATAATTCGTAGCAGCAATAGTACCAGAAATACTATTAATAGTCAATGTGTTGTTTGCCGTAGTATATGCCTGTAAAGTTCCTTGTGCAGTTTGTGTAGTTTTTCCTACATCAGAATAAAATGTAATTGTTTCACCAACGGCAGGTACATTTGTTGCCCCACCAAAAGTAACTGTTTGTATTATATTTGAAATCAAAACACTTGTTGAATTTTGATATAATGCAGTTCCAGTAGCCGCAACAGTATCAGTACCACTACTTACTTGAACTTGAGTTAATGTTACTTGTTCTCCTGTTCGTGTATTAAACACACCAGAATTTGCAGATGCAGTATTTGCAGAATATGTTAATAGATACGATGGTTTAGTGTATACAGAAACTTTCGTGTTATCAAAATAAGGATAAAAAGTTGAACTTGGTTTCAATCCTTTAGCAACAAACTGAATCTTTTGTGCCCGTATAAATGGAACAATTGAAATACTTACTGTACGATTA
The DNA here is from genome assembly GCA_002690445.1 of Candidatus Pacearchaeota archaeon. Next base: position 14,508 of record NZER01000001.1, on the reverse strand, counting down.
CCTACTGATCTCTTAATAGTTTCGGGTGGTTTCGTAGAAATAATACCAGTTCTTGTTTTGTTTTTACTAACAACATTCGTAGAACGACTAACTGTATTTGATGTTGTTGTAGTTTTTCTTGCTTTGATTAAGTTATCATCATTGACTTGTGAACCACTCCAAGTAGAACTCCAATCATCCCATTGTTTTCCAAATCCATTGTCATTACCTTGAACCCAATGATCATTTAGATTTTCCAAATTAATTAAAACCAATGGTCGGCCAGTTTCCGAAAACCATACATCATTTGATGGCATCAAGGACATTTGTCCATTAAATTGATTTGTTCCAAACGGATTAATTGTTTCAGTATTACTACAAAGAGGCTGTACTACCAAATTTGAAGAAGTATAACGAAGTGTTACCAAATCCCCTGTCTTGGTTGTATTTGCACTTACCCCCGAATCATCGTAAGTAAATGTAATCGAATCTGAACTGAATGGTGGGCGAAGTTCTTTAAGCTCTTGATCTACCGAAACCGCAAAATCATCATGAGAAACATCACCAATATTATGTCCATTAAACGAATCAACCAGAATACCATTCTTGAATCTCTCCAAGTTAGTTGCATAATCCTTAATTGAAAGATCTGATGCTTCTTTTTCCAATAGACTCAATGCAGTATAATATTCAAGTGTATCAACTCTCTTTTCAATCTTACCGATATCTCTCATTGTAAATCGGCGATTATCAATATACTGTGTATCTGCATCACTTGCATTGAATGTGTATGCAGGAATATCCAGATTATAAAGAGTCATTGCATCTTCATCATCTGCTGGAAGAAGAGGATTTTCAGAAGATACCCCCTGAACAACTTGATAAACCCTATCTTTAGTTAATGTCAGTTTATCTTTTCGTGGTAAATAACTAATTGTATTTGCTGTAATACTTATATCTGCATCTGGTATGTCTTCATTTGTCTGAATAGTTCCAGAAGAACCAATAGACTTAATCGGTCTAAAATCTAAACAATCACGAAGTTGTTTAGTAGTTCCAGAAATTGGACTTGTAAAAGAAGGAATATCTGCATAATTTACCGAATACGATTCAACCGAAGCATACCCTTTTGTTGGTGTGTGTTCAAAATAATCAAACATTACTAGAACATTATTTGCAGGCATAGATTGGCCAGGTTTCAACGTAATAGAACCATGATCCAAATAATTATCTTTTTGTCCATTATTAAAAGAATACCGTGATGTAATATTATGAGTTGCAGAAGTAATTCCTGCTGAATTTGTTAATAGTGCAGCCGGAAATTGAAGGGCTGCAGTAGCTCCAGCCGCCGATGCTTCAATGACACTCGTAACAGCAGTTGTATCTGCAACTTGAAGGGATTGTGTTCCTGAAAATGGTGCAACAATTATTTGTCCATTTGCAAGTCTAGCATTTGTATTAGTTCCATCAACAGTTGTACCTACAAGGGAAGTATTTGCAGTAATTTTTGCTTTAACTTTTTCTTGTTTTGCAGCAACTGCTTGGGTTGCATAAACTTTTGCAGTAAAAGTTATTCCTGTAGTAGTAAAAGTGGCTCCTGCTCTTACTGGTACTAATGTTAATGCATCTAAAGATGGAGCAGTAGCAGTAAGATCAATTATTTCTCCTTTTACAAGAACAGTACCAAAAGTTAATGTTACATTACTGGCAACTCCTGTTGCATTTGCAGAAAGTTCAAAGACCGTTGCACTTGTTATTGATGCAATAGTTGGAACAGGTGATGTTGGAATATTAGCACTTCCAACTACAGTCATTCCTACTCTAAGGTTTGCAGTACTGGATACAGTTATAGTTGCATCTGCATTTGCAGTAGTAGAATTTGTTAATACTACTGTAACACCAGCCTGGTTTGTAATCGAATCGATAACAGCAACATAATTTGAACTCATTGCATCAACTAATCCAGTTCCACTAGCTCCTCCTGTTATGTGTCCATTTACTTCTGTGGCAGAAAGTGTTGCTTTGGTCGAAGAAGTACCAGAATCAAATGCAAAGTTTCCAACAAGTGTATCTTTTCTCCTATACGAAACTCCTTGATTGTTTAAACTCTTAACGTTATCAAATCCTATTGGAAATACTAATGTACTAAAACTTGAATCAAATATCTGTACATTACTTGTTGCATCATTAACATTTACTCTACTAGAATCATCTATTGCAAACATCGGCCCGTCAAGATTGTAATTTATGGGACTTGTAGATGTATTTGCAAGAACAAAAGATTCGGATTCTCTTACCGAAAAGTTTATGGTTGCTGTATTTGAAATATTAGCACCAGATGAAAATCCAAGATTCATTGTTACAGTTCCAGTACCACCAACATAATCTGTAATTGTTCTTGTTTCTGAACCTAATGTAACTTTTGCACCATTATATGCATCATTAACCGCAGAACGTTTTGCAGCTTCTAGAACCATAGAAGTTGAACCAGAAGTATATGTAGAACCAACGTTCATTGTTAATGCATTAAATGTAGTATCGAAAACATAAAGATCAAAAATTGCAGCATCAGCTGTTGTTGTAGAAGAAAAAGTTCCAGAAGAATGATCTATCTGTCGAATTCTTGTTGTTCCAATTTTGGAAGAATTATAAGTATTTGCATTCGTTGAATTAATTCCAGTATTCGCAACATTATGAATATCAAATGTTTGAAATATTTCTGGATCAAAAAAGTGATTGGTTCCTCCACGAAACCCCTTGACTTTGAAATAATTTCCAAAATTTGGATTGATAGGAAATGCAGTTTGTGTTTGAGTTCCCCTACCTTTTAAAACATCAACATATTCTGTTGCGATACTTTCATATTCATACCCCTTGACATATGCCTTGCCTGGATCAAGAGCCGCAGAAATTCGATTTGTATTATAAATGATTTGTGCAGTTCCATCTCCAACACCACCTATTACTTCTGTTGTTCCTGACAACTTTGAAACTGTCATGGTTGTAGAATTGGCAATCGATTTCACATTTGCAAATATACTCGAATTTGTTGACAAGTAAATATGATCACCTACTGCAAAATCATTTGAAAAATTTGAAAGAATTCCAGTAAGGACTGTATCCGAAGAAGCAGAAGTTGTTCCCGATGCTCCTTGATGATCTAACATCCGAATTGGAAATGGTCGAACAGTATAATCCCCCGATTCATCATATGTCCGTCTTGCAAGAGTTCGTTCTATCTCTCCATAAACTGGATATTTTGTATGTTTTGTTGGAGAACCAGCAACAACTCTTAACAATTCTATGAAATTTGAATCTGCATTTGCAACTACTGGATCAGTTGAAGTAGTTGTTTTCTTTGCAAGAGTTAGAGTAATCTTGAATCGAGTTGCGCCAGGAGCATTTGCATTTGTTGTTCCAGTTGAAGGATCAAGAAGAGTTGTATCCGTATCACTTGCAATAATTGCTTCGGTTGTAATAAGACCAACACGATAAGTTGGTGTATTTGTATATTTTTCTAAAACAAGAGTTTGAGGAAGACAAAGAACAAAAAATCCACTAACAAAAAATACACCACGATTAACACTTACAATTGATGCATTTCCTGTGTGATTAGTAGTTGCAACTGTTCCAGTTGTTGAAGTCCCATCAATTGTAATCGTAGAACCGGCTGCAAATGTTGTGCCTGATAAAAATTTTATGTATAGTGTGGGGGGATCTGTACCAACCGCAGCATCAACAGTAACCACTTGGGCTCTAGTTGCATTGGTAGAATCCTTGATTATAGTTCCATCAAAAGTAGATGCAGTATCAGTTGAAATTAATTTTAAGTAAGTAATCTGAGTATCAAGAGTGACTTCACCCCCAATAACAGAAGAACCATCCTTAAAAATATGTTCACCGACTCTTGAAGATTGTTTTTGAAGAATTGTTTGGAGCTGCGTAAGTTCTCGACCTTGAACCGCATAACCCGGCCGGAAAAGAACTCTTAGGTATCCATTGTCCTCACTATAATCATCATAATAAGGATCTACATTAAAATTGGTTGTTACATTCGCCATTTATTTTAAAATTCGATGATAAGTTTAATATCTTCTGTTTGATCTGAAGCACGAGCAACTGGAGCACGATTTTCGATATAAATTATTTCTCCCGAACCAATTGACATTGCACCATTTGCAATTGCACCAACCGTGAAAGATAATGTACCACTTGTTGCAACTTGCCCTGCTTGAAGTGAACCGGGCTTAGAGTCATATCCAACAGTATCACTTGAACCATTAGTTGTATCAATAACTCTCATAGTACTTGCAGCTGCATTCACATCCAATACATATCCAGTTGCAGCACCTGACGCTACTTGTGAAAATGTAATATCACCAGTAATTACTTCATTATTTGCAGAATAAGCAACTGTTTTTGATTGTGATGCAGTATCAGAAGTATATCGTACAAACCCACCATCTGCATTTGGATCTTTTAACAATCCAATTTTTCGGAAATCATTATCCGTTGTAAATGCACCAGATTCAGACTGTGCTAATTTTGTATTAATCATCATATAATATCCACCCAATTCAGTTACAGCATCATATCCATGCCCGCCTTTTGGTGGAATGATTGGTGTAATTGCTGCCGCAGCACCAGAAGATGCGCCAGGTTGTACTGAAACTGTCATCGTAGCTGTTGTAAAACTATTTCCAGAATTCACTACTGTTACACCTCCAACTGAACCAGTTGCGGCAGTTCCAGAAGTATTTGCAGTTAAAACAAGTTCCTGTCCGTGTCCATCTCCATCAATTCGTGGCCACGGGCCTATATTACAAGTGGGCATTGTACCAGTAAGAGTTACCCCCAAAGATGTACTTAACGTAAGAGTGGCTTGAGTTGTGCCTGAATTATAAGTACTCGAAGCAACCTTTCTAACATAAGAAGTTCCACCATATGTAAAATAAACAGAAGAATTTGCATACGCATTTGCTCCTGTCAATCCTGCAGCATTAAAAACAAGAGATGTTCCTGTTCCAGAAGATATTGTTTTACTGTTTTCAAAGTGATAATCAGCACCATCAGCTGAGATCACAAAAACATCCAATGCACCATCTACTGCACTTCTTTCAATTACTACTTGATCAGAACTGTCATCTTTTGCACCACCTACTGCCATTCCTCCAGAAGTACTTCCTTGTCCAAATGCATTTGCATCACGAATCTGTTTAACAGGAATATAACTTGATGTTACAAACTTCAACGATTCCGCAGCAGAAATAGTGTACATATATTTCCACACATATCCATCTGCAAGTGCGGCAGGGGCTCCTGCTGTAGTAGTAGTTGCAGTTGGTTCAACTGTTGATGGTTGTGGTCTTCCCCCCTCAGTTTTATTATTGAAAAGACATTTATAAACTTTGAAAGTACTATTCATTACATACATCGGATACAACGTAGCTGTTGCATTTGCTGATCCTGTATATACATCTTGACTTGTTTGATTTGTATTCATGAGACTAAACTTAACAGTATCATCATACATTGAATAATATCGACCCGAAGTCCAATTATTTCTTGCAATAACATGACTCACATCTGAAGATGCAACCTTTTTGGCAGCAATCATATCTTTCCAATGTGAATATGAAGTATTTGCAGTAGTATCGGAAGATGGTGCATTCGTATTATTCGGATCTGGTTCAGTCGTATCCGTAAAAGTAGTTAATGAACCTCCAGGCGGTGTATAAGAGCCCGACCATGCCGAAGACTTTCCGATAAAAAGGTAAAGATTCGTGGAAAGATCGGCCGTTGCGGTAGATCCACCATATAATGCAGCCTCAGAGAACATTTCTCTGAACTGTTTTGCGTTGTGAATTCTAAATTCTGTTGTTACTAAAGCAGGCACGGTTTAATCTCCTTATTGTTCTTTTATTATTTATGCAGATAATCTTTGGTCAACCCTATGTTTATAATATCCAAATCCTAAAGTGTGTGGATAGGATGTATAAGGGACTCCCTTATGACTAAATGGTCTATTAAATGATAAAATATTGTTTGTTATATTTAATACTTGTTTCTGAACAGCCGGAGTTGCAACAAGTTCATGTGCATTATTTGCACCATCTAAGTCTATTTGTCCTTCATCTGCCAGTATATACCCAAGTACAGATGTTGTTCCACTATAACCTCCATCTGANGGTTTTACTCCATCTTCCAAAAGAAATGAATCGTTTCCNGCCGCATCTTCTTGAATTACATGACTTTCAANATCAANATGTCTTCCTGAAATATCTATAACATTTCCANCACTAAATGNNCTCATATTAGNTGGACTATTATGTTCATATTCATGTATTTGATTGTCTTTTAACANGTCAATATATTCAGTTGAATACATATCAATCANNANACCAGAACTCATTNTTGATCCAGATCTAAANACNTTNCCTTGAGTTGTAATTGACATTCCTGTTGTATCTACTCTCCTGTCCTCATATGAAAACGTTGTCGTTTCATCTTCCATCGTAATATTATCTCCTGCATCAGCAGAACCATCTGTACTATCTAAAACAAGATTAATAGTTTCATCAACTTCTTTTAAGACAAAAGTGTTATTAGTTGCAGGATTATCTCCTATTGCTGTTGCTTTGTATAAATTGCCATTTATGATTGAAACATTAGTACCCACAAAATCATCAAGAGATACTAGATCATCTTCACGAAAATGATGTGGTGTTGCAGTAGTAATTGTAGTAGTATTACCAACCGAAACCGAAGAAGAATTTTCGACAAAAAATGTTGAGAACATATCGGCCGGGACGCCATCTGTCGCAGTAAAAGGAGAAACACCATATACTTGAGATGAGGCCCCCACAACTGTCATAATAGCATAACTCGCAAGAAGATCAAATATCAATGCATCGATTTGAATATCTGGTTCTAAGAATGTTTCTCCTGCTTCAACTCGCAATCCTTGAAGTAATGTTTCAAAGAAGAATGTCATTTCACGATAAGTTGACATTCCAGTAGCATCAATCGTATTGATGTTGTTAAGTCCTCTATCGAACATCTGAGTATTCAAAAGATTTTCAATCAATACTTCTCCGAATAATTTGTATCCAGCCGGATGTAACAATTTCAATACATCGCTTCTCCAAACATCAACCGAATTGGTTGTCTTGAGAACATATGAATAATCTTGATAATAACTGTTATCTTGAACTTTTTTAGTAGAACTTGGAAACCCCGATTCTCCCGAATATTTTCCATCCTTTGTTCTAGTAATTCCTAGAACAGAAGTAAGTTGTGCTTGAACAGAGTGTGTAGTTGCAGTTATGGTTGGATCGACAGCATATCCAAATCCTGGCTCGGTAATTGTCATCGCAGTTATAGTTCCACCCAAATCTCCAATAGTAGTAACTGCATTACTTCCATAAAATCCTCCTGCACCATCACTTCGTGTTTCTACAGTAGAATAATATCCTAATGATGTTAATGTTGCTGTTGGTTTTACAATATAACCACTACCATGAGAACTATAAGATACTGTTGCAACCTTACCAAAAGTTTGAGTTTCAAATGTAAATCCATTTTTCATAACAGAATTAATATATGGTGTCATAGTAACCGTACCAGATGCAGCCGGATTTGCAATTGTTACAGTAAAAACAGTAGAAGAAGTAACCGAAGCAACATTATAAGTACCATCCATTGAACCAGTAGAAAATGCAAGTTTTACTGGATCTGAAACTGAAAGATTATGTCCACCTGTATACGTGATTCCTACAGTTGTTCCAGAAGATGTAAAGGTTCCTGCCGGGCTTGAAAAACCAGAACCATAGGTAGCTGCATTTAGTGCAATATGACTTGTAGGATTTGTAATTGATGCATCGTTGATAGTGACTGAAAATGCACCAAGAACTGGCGAACCATTCTTATCGAAAAGATAAATGACATCCGTAGTTACCCATTCCACAAGACTTCCCCCACCAGTTGTGGCGGCATTTTCTTCATACATATCATAAATTGACAAAACACTAGGAGTTCCAACAGTATAAGAAACAACTACTCCTTTTTTTGTAGAGTTTGCGTATATCGCATTATTTCCAAGCAAATATCCTGCTGAAACTGCAACTCCAAATGCACCAGTAAGATCAAAAGTTTTTGTCTCAACCCCAGCGGTAATTTCAGTAGAAACAACATCAACTGTAAATGTATCAGAAAGAGTTGCAACCTTTGCGGCTGCACCCACAACAGCATTCGTTCCTGTATTATCAAAAGTGAGTGGATCATTTACTTGATACCCATTTCCTGCACCAGTAATAGTAATAACTGCAACTTGATCTGCCGATGTACTTTTAACTTTTGCGGCCGCGCCATATCCAACGCCTGTAGGATCAGCAATCGCTACAGTTTCATCAATAATATATCCTTCTCCACCATCTACAATTGTTATATTTGTCAACATACCTGTAAGAGCTGCAGAAAGAGTTGTCTCATCGGCTTTTGTGGCAGTAATAGTTTCACTATTCAGAAATGTTCCTACAAAAGTGGTTACAACCAATTCAATTATTGGAACAGACCCAATTTTACGAGTAGTTACATTAGAAACAAATGCCGTTGCTAAAGAAGTTTGTCCAACAATCGTTAATCCATTAAAATCAAGATATGAAACATCATACGCCAATTGTAAAACTGTATCTTGTAACCAATTACCATCCGAAACTTTAAGCATATCAACTTTCGGATAATAGAAATCAAGAGTGTCCTGACCATAAAGAGCTCGAAACAAAGTACGATATGATTTTTCACTTCCTTTTGAACGATAAAACTTTTTGAGATGTTTTAGAAAATAACGAAGATCTACTGATGCCGAATTTCTAATATTTGGATAGAATTCTTTTTTGAACCAATCAAGTATACCTTCTGATGTCAAATCGGGATCAATAAGATCACGAAAAGTTTTACTTCCATTAAGAGGTTTTCGATTAAGTTTTGTAATTGTGCCACGAGAACTTGATGTACTTCCAACAACAACTTCATCAACCTGAAAGTTTAAATTATTTAGGGGTTCGAGAAATAATTTATTATATCCTGTAAATGCTCCAGTACCTTTAACTTTCCCTGTGGCACCCGATGTTTGTCCTGTAACAGTTTCACCTAAAGTAAATTCATATGTATATCCACTAATTACTGAAAAATAAACGCAAAGAGTCTCCAAAAACTCATAATAGTTTTTGAGAAACTTTTCATAAAGAGGATTTTCATCACTTATAAATTGCGGTATCTGATTTGATACTTGTGATACAGCTTTAGCGGTTACTTTTGCAGACATATTTTAATAAGTTGTTGAGGAACCAGTTGCAGTTCCAGTTGTTACAGAATCAGATGTTCCAGTTGCACTTGCAGAAGTGGTTGTTGTTCCAGTATCAGCATCATCTTGCATTGTGACTGTAATGTTTGTATTTGAAACGGTGAACAATTGATTTCTAATAGGAATTAAATCATTTGTGGCCGGGGTAATTGTAAAATCTAAAGTTGAACCAGAAAATGAATCTGGCATAAAAGAAGTCAATGTTATATGACCATTACTATATGTTACTGTTCCAACACTATTTGCAATAATGAGTTTATCACTTCCAGATAGATAATATATTCTCATTACGCCATTAAGATCATCAAGATAACTTGTTGAATAAGTCGTACCTGCCGAATCCGTATATGCAAATGCAGAAGAAGTCACCGCTCCTTCATAAGTAGCAGATGGATTATAGATTGCATTATTGAAACTAATTGTATAACTATTATTTGCAGTTGTTGAGGGAGTGATTCCCTTTTTTGCAGTAAGAGTCAACAAATTACCAAGAAGAGAAGTGTCCGTATTGTCAATTAGTTTAGAAAGAACCGAATATCGAAAAATTGAACCAAATTTATTTAAATTATTTGTTTTATAATCCTGAATTGTATCAATTACGTTTGCAGCAATTACACCAGAAGCCTTAGTTGTTTTTCGTGAATCATATTTGACCGTTAAACTAAATATCAAATTAATGAGATCTGGATCAACAACTTCTGGAGAAATTGCAACAATATTATAATCTGCCAGGGATGATGTAATTAAAGCTTTTTGACTTGTTGATAGCGCATCCGCACCAGATGGTTTTGCAGAAACATAAACAGTTCCATATTTGGGAACTGCATCATCTTGTCCTCCCCAAACTGCTACAGTATCCAAACCAGAAACACTATCTTCGACAATTTTCTTATAATCACCTGTAGTAACTGCACGATTCTGTGTTTCATAATTCTTTGGTGCATTAAATTTAATACTTTCGACTGATTCTTTATCTAATCCCCCAACCGCTGAATTTGCAGTCACAACTGCAACTGTAGAATAACCACCAACTGTACTGGCTGCAGAAAATACATTTGCTCCATTTGTATTTGTACCTTCTGTGACTAAACTTTTTAAAATTATTATATTTCCAGAAATGGGTTTTCTTCCAAGAACACCATCTCCAAATTGTACCCGAAATTGACCATCAGTATGTTCACTCATAAAATATACATTAGATGTAGCATTGACCGTTGTTATATCTGTGGCCAGTGCATAAACAGCAGTATTTGTATCAGTTACAGATTCTTGTATTGTAACTGTCAAAGTATCTGTATCTGTATTCGCATTTGGAAGAAGAAATTTCTGTTCTGTATTTGCTGTGTCTGCTGTGTATTTAAATGTTAAAGGTATGCCCTGTGACAATTCAACAGTATCCGCAGAATACACTCCACTCGATGGTGTAATTACTACTGAATTAGCTGTACAAAAAGTATATGCTGTTCCATTTACAGTTGATGTGAATTGTGTAAATCTATCTATTGTAATTGATGCTGGTGCATCGCCAGGAGTAATAGTCAAATTTACATTTGCTTTTGATCCTCTTGCAGATCTTGGAGTATATCCCAACATCGAAGCTTTTGTAACAACCGAATCTCTCAATTGTGCAGAATCCAAAAAGGATTCACTTGCAAGCATATTGAGATAATATGCATTATAATGAGTATTATAAGCAAGGATATCTAAAAGAACAGAAATAGCAGAACCATCGAAATTGTGGTCTGTAAATTCTGTTTGTGATCCAAAATAATCTTTTAGATTTCCTTTGATAGTATCAAAATCTAATTCTGCAATCTGGAGTTTGGTAATTTCTGCCATTATTATACCTTCTCAAAGAAAGTTTCTAACTTTTGTGGTTCTGCTTCTGATGATACACTAAAAAGAATACTCACTTTATATCGATTTTTATCCTCTTGTCCTTCTACTGTAACACCAAGAACAGTTGCTCTTGGTTCATGCCTTGCGAGACAATCGATAACTTCTTGTTTAAGCCGTTCTTCTGTAATTGGATTCATGGGTTCAAATAATAATCCACGAATTCCCGACCCAAATTCTGGTTGAAACATTCGTTCATTATAATTCGTTTTCATAATCGCCACCATTGCACGTTTAACTGCTGTTGCACCCCTAGATTTTGATACATCCCCACTCATTGGATTTGCAGAGAAGGTAAACGTGAAATCGTGATATGTTCGTGTACTTATTGCCATAATACTAATATTTATCCCCCAGCGGTTAATAATGTTTGTAGTATTTTAGTAGTTGGGCCACCGCCGACCAATAAAAACCCCATTGAAAATTCTAAATCATCTGGTGGTTGATTTGCTGAACTTGTAAGTGCAGTTTTAATGTATTCATTTCCTCCTGAAGCCACAGGAATACTCAATGTATAGACCCCAGCAGACGGAAGTCCTATTGTGAATAATGCAAGAATCTTTTGAAGTGCTTCATTAATTTCATCTAACTCTGCAATTTTAGCATCCAAATAAGCAATCATTGCATCAAGCGCGGCCGAAGTATCTGCTGCAATTTTACGAAGAGTTGCAGTCAATGCATCAATCGAAGAAAAGAAAGTTTTAAAATCTCCGATAAGGTCTTCCAGTTTTGCGGCTTTGAAATTTGGTGGAGGTGCTGGTGCTAATTTCGTTTCAAAAATATCTCCACATACTGTATTTTTTGTAGCAAATGAAAGACTCTCCTCGCCACCAGACCCGCCTGGGGGCCCAACTGCAGCCGCGCCAGAATGATATTCTAAAACATCTTCTTTACTCGTTACAGTTAATAACGTATCACCAGCATTTCTTACAACTTTTGTACTTGCTGTTTCTGCATCAGATGGTTGATTCGGCCCAGCTGCAGTTGAACTTAAATCTCCAATAAATTTATAATCATTGAACGGGCCCTTTTCTTGAACTGCTCCAGAATTTTGGTCAACAAATTTTTGTGTCTTTTGTGCATATGCAGCCTTCTGTAGTTTTGCACCAGAAGAAAGAGTACGAAATGCAATTGCATCATAAGCATCTACTCCTGTGATNGTAAGTGTCTGTGTNGAATATGTTTCATCTTCTGCATCTGGTTCTGTACTTATAACTTTAGATACATATCCTANNGCATGCATACCGACTTTTGCACGNGGCCCANCAACAAAATCTCCCTCTTCAAATTGTTTTGAGAAATTATAGGGTATTTGCATTTTAAGTAATCGATCTCTATCATCCAAACTTCCTCTTACTCCTGCAACATTCTTTACTACCAAATCCACACCATTTTTAGTTGGATCTTCGGCTTGTCCCACAGCTGCTTCAACAAGGGCACCTAAATTTTCCACTCCTTTTGTCATTACTCCATCAGCACCACCAAAGAATGCTTTAAAAGCATTGAGTATTTCTTCTAAACTCTTCAGATTCTTAGTAAGATCAGACATACCAACAATAAACACAATTGCTCCTGCTTCTGCACTAGATGAAAATTGAGGTCTACGAAGATCAAGTTCATCATCCATAGCTGCAGTCATAGTAGCAATGACTTGACTAGGAGTCATCTTATACAATCCAGTTACATCATCCTTTTCTGCTAATTTATTATCATTGGCATTGGTTGTTCTATCTGCTTCAGGTTTTGATTTTCCTACTGCTACTTTGTATTCTGCTTTTTGTGCTCCAGTAAGAAGAATATCACCTTCACCAAGAAATTCTTTTGCCCATGCTGCAAACTCTAATGATTGTCCTGCAGCTATGGCCGCAGTTTGTTTAGCTGCAACCCCAACAGATGACATTACTATCTTGATAGGATTTCCTTCTGCATCAGTAGGAACAACATAATTTTCTGGATCTGCAACTTCTAAAATATGAAATCCTGCACTTTTAAAATCTGCAACAAATTTATCAATTTCATCTGCAACTGCCTCCAAAAGAAGAATTTTAGGATTCAGAAGTCCTCCCAAAAATACTTTTGCAGCAGTTAAACCTGCTTTTGCAAATGCAACATTAGCATTCAAAAGTTCAGAAGCCTTTGCTGCTATAGAAACAATTTCTTGAATTTTCTTATTTTGACCTATCGTGAGCGATTGCCATTCTAAATCAGCCATATTATCGTTGTTCCTTTTGTTGTTTCAACCATGTTTTAGTATCCTGTAAAATTTCTTTACTTTGATTATTAAATTTAATCATCAATTCTATTAATTCTGTTATTTCAGGTGGTTTCTTTTCTTCTTGTCCTTGTTTTTCCCACTCTACTTTTTCTTTTTTATCACTGGTTGTACTCATAATATTCCGATCTTTTTGATGTTATTTGATCATAAATTGTATCTACATCTGCAATTGCAGTAAGAATCTTTTCTAACAATTTGATCTTCTTTCCTGCAAGAAAGTTTGCGTGTGAGTAAATGGTATTTGCATATCCATTTCCTCCGTTAAAGGAATATCCTGTAAATCCACTTCCTGCCGCACCGACTGTAACATCACCACCTTCTGAACTTACCGCTTGTCCACCAGATGAAGTATCCTTTCCGTTCAAATATCCAATTCGATTACTGATTTCTCTAATTCTGTATTTTACTGTATTTCTATAAGTAGTTATTTCTGCATTGACAGATTTAACTCCATCTGATCCTGCTGTTGACCCTGTGATACATTGAAGATATGTTTTCCCATTAGTTCCAGTATTTCTATAAAAATATCCTGTCCAAGTATGTCCCGATATTGTACTTTTGTAAGTACCATGAGCAACAATCAGATCATCGATTGCTTTTTTCATATCTTGTGTTTCTTTTCTAAAACTTACATCACTTCTACCTGCCTCAGTATAATCATCTGCTCCTGAAGGTTCATTGGGATCAATATATTTTGTTCCATATGAATCACTTAATAGATTCAAGAGAAGAGTATATAGAATCGCCATGTTTGCTTGCATATTTGTAGCAGAACCAACTGATACAGTTGCACCAGTTGCAGTCAAGAATTGCTGAACACGATTATACGCACAAGCAACTTCTACATTAACTGATGTAGGATCGAAATGATAAGTTGCTGGAATCCAAGTTCCCGGCGGAGTTAATGCTGAACAAGCACTCTGAGATGCATTACCAGCAGGATTAGAACAATGTGCTGCAACATTCACAACACAACCTTGAGTTATAACTCTCA